>NZ_JAAHHZ010000010.1:0-142919 GCF_010672005.1 Moorena sp. SIO4A5
CGTGATTCGGCCTTCGAGGAGGGTTAGATAAATTTGGCCAAAATCACGACTATTCGTCCAAAATTCTCCCCATCTCCCCATCTCCCCATCTCCCCATCTATTTTTGGCGAGAATGAAACAGCCCTGCCCTTAGGGGGTTAGGGGGGATTCCTATTGCCTGCCCCCTGCTCCCTGCTCCCTGCTCCCTGCTCCCTGCTCCCTGCTCCCTAAAACCCATAAATTTGTACCTCACTTATTTTGAAAATGCTATAGTTTAATTTTGACTGAATAACGTTTGATTGAGAATGAATATACCCGAAGTTGGGACATTATTAGAATGCTATAGAGCAGTATCTATAGGAATTCCCTTGATTGAAAGACACAATGTACTTAGGTGGATTTGTCAGAGTCTTACTCACCATGGAGTATTCTTGGTTTACCTCTGGAATTTAGCTAGTCGTGGATTTCAGAAAATTGAGTGGGATGGAAATTCTCAAACCTTAGAAAGTTCAATGGTTAATGTCCTAGAAGAGCGTGAGGCATTTTCACAGGTTGTTGAAGTGTTGAATTTTTGCCAAGCCTATTCTGGTAAAGCCTTATTTATCTTAGAAGATTTACCGTCTTTACTCGATAGTGCTGACAGTGGGCAAACCATAACCATCAGAACCTCATTGTCTAATGTTCTCTACAACTTTGGTCTATCAAGCGATAAGTTTCTAATTCTTTTGGATACGGGGGAGAATGAGTTACCTCGAATTTTAAACTCAATTATTCCTGCTGCCGAATTTCCTTTTCCAGAACCCAAGGAAGTCACGGCATTATTAAAAACTCATTTAGTAGAATATGGTTTGGCTGACCAAGAAACACCTCTAGACGATAGACTAGCTCGGTCTATCGGGGGATTGACCCCGGAAGAAATTCGGATGGCTGTCAAACTGGCGGGGAAAAAAAATAAATACGCTCCCATAGTGTCTTGCCTGTTAAGCGATCGCTCTTCAGAGCGCGCCAAAGGCGATGGGCTAAGCCCCGCTTTCAGCGATCGCTCTTCAGAGCGCGCCAAAGGCGAACGCAAGCAATTTCATATAGCAGTCAATAAAGCCCAATCTCAATCAGAGCTAGCCAAGCAATTAATCAATTACAAAATTCACAGACTCAAAGGATTTGGTTTAGAATTCCTCAAACCTGATGTTGGGGAATTTGGGGGATTAGATAAACTTAAACAAGCCTTGGAATGGGTGAAACAAGATTTTTCTGATCAAGCCAGAGCTTATGGGATTCCATTGCCCAAGGGATGGCTATTGATTGGTCCTCCAGGAACAGGAAAAACCTTTGCTGCCAAAGTCTGCGCTCAAACCTTAGGATTTCCTTTAATTAGCATGGGAGTGGATTTAGTAATTGGTAGTAGTCCAACCCATTTAAAACGACTTTTGCGTCGAGTTGAGGCCGCGAGTCCTTGTGTTTTGTTTCTCGATGAACTGGATAAGTTTTTTGATTCCCAAACAAATAACACCAAACAAATTCTAGGAATTCTCTTAACCTGGTTGCAGGAGAAGACAACTCCTACATTTGTGATTGGAACTCTCAACCGATTAGATGCTTTGCCTCCAGAATTAACTCGTGCTGGCAGATTTGACAAACTGTTTTATGTGGGTTTTCCCAAAGAGATTGAGCGGTTTGAGATTTTTAAACTCCATGCTAGCCGATTTGATCCTCGTTATCGGGAGGGAAATGGACCATTAACAGAAAAACAATGGCGTCGATTATTGAGTGCAACACGAAAATGTACTGGAGCAGAAATTCGTGCCATTGTAGAATCAGCAGTGCAGCGAGTGTTCCATCAAGGTCAGAGAACTCCTTTTAAAATTGAATTGGAAAATCTATTAGAGCAGCGAGAAGCAATGACTCCCTTGTATTCTCAGGATACAGAGAGAGTTTTAGCAATGGAAAATCGAGCAGAAGGGGTTTGTAAGCCTTCCTCTTCACCAGATAAATCAATTTTTGCTAGGGAAATAACTACCTTGTGGGGAGAAAGATTAAATGTTGGGTCTTAAGTGATATCATGTCCCGATAATTATCCTTAATACCAATTTTTACAGCACACTATCTCCCCATCAATCTTCTTTATTATGGGTATTCAACCGGACTTAATCTGATATCTAATCCGATTTAATGAGTAATGGGTAATGGGTAATGGGTAATGGGTAATTGTGATTACTCTCGTACCATTACCCATTACCACTTAAGCCTTACCGATTACCAACCAGTTTAATCAAGGAATTTTATACCTTGATTAGGTTTAAATATAGCAGTCGAAGTAAAGGTTAAGACATATTTATGTTCCCTGTTCCCTTCCCCCCTTACTAAGGGGGGTTAGGGGGGATCCCTGTTACCTTGAAAACAAAATACTATGTCCTAAACTATACTTTCCTTGCTATAACTGCTGATTAAGACTTAAATTCCAGCAGAGAATTTATCCCCAGTTTGCTGCAAGACGATAGGAGATAGACAGCTTTAGTATTGCCTTTCAGGGCAAAGTATTCCCAAATATGAAGACAATCTCCTAAACTCATAGTTTTCATTATCCCTTCAGTTTCTGTATAACAGAATAGTATCTTACCAGAAAAACCTTTTGCTTTCAATTTTTTTAGTTTTCTCCTTGAGTTAATAATTCCCACCAGTAAAGCAACCGATGAGCCTATGGCATCCATGGCAGCGGATAAACTAACCCGAAACTCCTGATCATCCTCTGTTTTTAATATTTCTAATTGGGATTGACCAATTGTAATCCTAGTCGGGGTTGCTTGTAGCCAATCTGAATCTTGGTTAATTAAGTTCACCCTTGGTTTGATTAATTGATTTGGGTCTTGCTCTAATTGTTCAATGAGTTGCTTTAAGGAAACTGTTTGATTTTTATCCAGGTAGGCGGGGATGAGATTGTCTGACACTAAATATTTCCAATAAGCCAGTAAGCTCTTGAGAGGATAAACAGTCAAGTTTCTCTGGGAAGGAGTAGTAACCCATAATTTTTGATAGCCATTTTCTTCAAGAAATTGTTGAGCTTGTCTTGGAGACTGTCTAATCGGTATAGACATTTGCCGTAAGCTAAAAATAATTTGGTTATCAAGGCTATAAGCTCCTAGGGTGACTTCGTTTAATTGAAGACAGATATGATCTACGTGGGGATAATCCAAAAAATCATCATCAATTATCTGAGGATCAGTGTGATAAGTTTCAGCACTTAGGTGGGTCATAGCCATAAATTCCTTCTTCTAAATCCCTTGATTTAAGTAAGCATTAAGCTATTAGCAGTCAGCCTGCGCTTAGCGCGTTAGCTAACTGCTGAATGCTTACTGATTTAACCTGTTCAAGTTTTTGACTGTTTCTCTTTCTTGGTAGTACTCTCTAAGCAGAGCAACGGATTGATTATGTACATATAACCCCTTATAGTAACGTTCCTTTTTTCAGAGAATTTTTCTCGTTTCAGGATTTTAACGTCTCTATGTAACAAATATTTACAAATCTTGTTATTCTCGAATTTTATGGCTATTTATAAAGAAGTAAGCAAACAAGGAATTAGGGAAATGGTAGGAAGTAATCTTTCTCAAGAAAACCTCTCCCACATCAAGCAACCTGAAAGTCTGTCAGATTTAATTGACGAGAGGGATAAGACGGATTACTCTCTATTGGAAAAGCTGTTAGAAGGACGTTCGGATAGCTTTAAGGCAAAAATTTTAGATTTAGTTGTTGCGACAGAATTGGACGCTAATGACCCGCTATTCCTATTTTTGGTAGCAACGTCCAGTTTGGAAACAATGTTAGCAGATACTCCTAAATCCTTAGAGCAGTTATTCCGAAGTTGGGAAAAGGATATCCAGCAGATGATTGATGTCGTCGGGCAATCCACCATGGATATTCAGCGCCAAGAAATTTCTAAAGCGAACGCTCTGAAGAGCGCGCCAAAGGCGAACGCGTCTGCCATAGAGCAATCAAAGGTAACCATAGAATCCAAGTCAGAAAGACAGCCCTGTGCCTATCCACCCAAAGGCTCAAGGGATTTTATGGTTGCTAAGACATCTCCTTTTATAAACATTACAGCCATCTGTGGAGCTGTGGTTTTGTCATTGGTTTGTGGACTAGGAGCGGGTTGGGGACTATCTCAGTTAAGTCAGCCAAAATTAGACCCCAATGGTTCTAGACAACTAACCCTAGACGAAGCAGCTACCTTAAATTGGGCAATCAGTAAAGAGGGCAAATTAGCCAGAAATATAACCAAGTGGAATGCGGGCTATTTGGATAACTTAGAATGTCAAAAGGATGCCATAGAGGCAGGAATCCGGTTAAACTTTGGGGGCAAAAAAGCGACTAGCGGCTATTGTCTACTTTGGGTCGCCCCTCCGAGCCAGCGCAAGTATATAGACAATGAGTGATCCCAATTTTAGATCAAGTCAGGTTGAATACCCATAATTAGAGGGAGGGTGGGAAGTGTGGGGAGGGTGGGAAGTGTGGGGAGATGGGGAGATGGGGAGATGGGGAGATGGGGAGATGGGGGAGATTTTATTAAGGGTAATTATCCCGACATGATATTATAGGTATTTTGATAGAGATTAGTGTCGGTTTTGTGGGAATGGCTAATGGCTACGAGCCTTATCCCCACCAGAACTACCATTCCGATTAGGGATTAGTCAGTGCTAAATTTTTCTGATGGTACTCCATAGCTTTGGTGTAGTTTCCTTGAGAGTAATAAGCAGCTTTCAGACTAGCTATGGCTTTTTTTGCTGCCTTCCGGTCACCGATGGCTTGGGCAATACTCAAGCGTTGTTCATAGTATTCAACCGCTTGGCCATAATTGTCTAAGGCATCATAAGCCTTTCCCAAGCGACCTAAGGCTTGTTGTTCTAGACGGCGATTACCCATTTGTTGAGCTTTGAGCAATTGCTGCTGAATATAGTAAATCCCTTGAATATAATCTCCTAGTGCCAAGCAAGCATTACCCAGCTTGCCCAGAATCTGTCCTTCTAGGGGACGATCACCCATCTGCTGTGCGATCGCAAAACGCTGCTCGTAATAGTCAATAGCTTGAGCATAATCACCGATGGAGTAGCAGGAGTTACTGAGATTTCTCAGAATTCGCTCCTCCAGCTCAGGTAACCCAAGAGTCTGGGCAACATAGAGGCTCTGTTGCTGGCAAGCCATTGCTCGGGGCAAATCTCCTAGTGCCTTATGGGCCAATCCTAGATTGTTCAAGGCAGTCACCTCTCCCAGTCGGTCTTGGAGTTGCCGCATAATAGTTAGGCTTTTTTGACCATAGTCAATGGCCTTGAGGTGATTTCCTTGGTGACGGTAGGCATTTCCCAAAATTCCCAAAACCTGGCCCTCAAGACGCTGGTCTTTGATGTCTTTTGCGATCGCAAGACTTTTGTTACTATATTTTATCGCTTGTGGAAAGTTGTCTAAGGAATAAGCAGTTAGTGCCATACCACTCAGAGCTTTTCCTTGACCCCGTCTATTTCCCAATTGCGCATATATTGCTAGTGCCTCTTGGAACGACTGTCTTGCTGCGAAGAATTGACATCGCTGGTGCTGCTCAATCCCTTTCTCTAAAAGTTGAGCAGCTTCACCGGCGCGAGGGAACCGCGCAAGGTCATCAACATTATCTGGAATGTTGTTTGGTAATGTAGGAACGAAAGTTTGGCGTGCTGCCTCTGCTAGACGCTCCCTATATTGGCTGTCATCACACGGCAACCGGCTCTCCATTCCTATTGCCTCTTACGGATCATCAAGAGTTTTGTAGTTTTCTAAGTTTGCGCAATCGAGTAAAATCCTTTGCCATATATTCCCTTGTTTTGAATTGCTCAAGGTCGTATCTCATCCTTTGAGTGAGATACCACGGGGCAAAATACGAGGATATGAAGGCTTTCGGATTTAGCGCAGCTGGACCTAACAGTACGAGTGCGGATACTTGACTACTATGATAACCGCATCAATCCTGATTCCGGCCACTTTACCCTTATCATAACAAATGATATACTAACTCTAACTTATGGATGATTTAATCTCAGCAAATAAAAATCCCTAGGTCAGCATTCAACCTAGGGCTAATGGGCGTAGCCCATGCTACGCTTGCCAGCTATTGAAAGCACCCCACCGCGCATCAAAAATTTTAGGTGGGGACTGGGGTGACATACTCCCGACGCTGACAAGCGCGGTACAGCGCGGGCTTCTTACCAACACCATCCAACGATTCGGTTACTCGGTAAGCTTTATTAACGACACGGTCAGAAGTTACCGCAAGAAGAGTGGAGCCTTTATGGTTAGTCGGCTATGCATAAAAGGGTTAAAACTTTATGATTAAGGCTCCACTCTTCTAAGGTTTCGTCTCCGGGATGCCCCTCCGCACGCCTTACAATACAAAAAGTTCTATGTTTAGCTAGTAGGTGGCGGTTAGCTCTTAATTTGTTTTCCCTACTGTCCCTAGTATATCGCATTGGCAAGCTACGTTCCGACCCTTGCCCCGCGCTTCCCATACGACACTTACCCTATCCGTTAAAGTGCGGGGCTTCTCGCGGTTTAGCTAAACTTTATAATTCAACTACATCAAGGTCAGCAGAGTTTCTCTAGATGATGTTGCTGCTGACTTGGTAGTGTCTGGTGTGCAGTAGACTTCGCAGGAGTTATTAGGACTTTCAATCAATTTCACCTTATGAAGTTGGACATCCAATTCTTGAATTGGTTGTTGCAACAACTGACAAATATAGATAGCAATATTTTCGGCAGTAGGAACAACCCGGGCAAAGTATGGAATGTCTTTATTGAGGAAAGTATGGTCAAAAGCTTCCACGACATATTCATCCATGACTTGCTGCAAGGAGCCTAGATCAACAATCATGCCAGTGCGCGGATCCATTTCACCCTTAACAGTCACTTCTATGTGATAGTTATGTCCATGTCCGTTGGGACGAGCACACTTACCGTAAATCTGGTAGTTTTCCTCGTCACTGAGGTCAGGATGAGCTAGTCGGTGAGCAGCGCTAAAGTGGTTACTGATAGTCAGATATACTTCCATACCGTTTCCTTGATAGTCAGCCCAGAGTTTTGGATGTTCAAATAGCTGAATCTTCAGTAGTGGTAGGTAAGTAACCAAGTGCTGCCAAATTACTCGTGCTATGTTTTCGGTAGTAGGTAAGGTTTGCTGAAATTCTGACCAAACCTCATTGAGATAAGCGTAGTCAAGTTGGCTGGTGACCTCTCGTTGGATCACCCTTTTGACTTTAGAAAAGTTTTCCACCATGCCATACTTATCCAACTGAGCGGTCAGGAAAACGAACAGAACGTAGTTGTGTCCGTGTCCAGGAAATCGGCTACCCAAACCAAACCGCTGAATGTTCTGAGCTTCACTCAGTTCTGGTAACCAGTATCGGTGGCTGGCTGAAAACTCAGCACGGCGCTTAATGACGCATTCCATGTCAAGTTAGGTAAACTAGACTTATGTTCAGCATAAACTAATTTGGATTAGTGGTCGTTAGTCATTAGTTATTAATGATTATTCATTAATCAAGTCCCTTTTGCATGTAAGTCAAGATTGATCATTCTTGGGTTTGCTACAAAAATCCTATTGGTTACCCATTACCAAAAATCTTTAACTGTGTCTTTAGCTTCCCAGAGCAGATGGGAGGCAATTCTGAACAGTTCTTGACCTGTGTGTAGGTGGTAGTCGTCGTAGTTAAGGGTAAACAGCTTTAATTCTTCTATGCCATCTCCTAACTGATTAAGACAGTAGTAGAGGTTAGCAGCAGCACTGGCAACGGTGGCAGGATTAGGTTGAGAATGAAACAGCCTCTGAGCTTGATGGAGATGATCACCACACTCTTCCAGATAAGCTTCAAACTCTGCCATGAGTTCATCATCAAACGGGTCAGCCGAGAGTTCATCGAGTTGAGCCTCTAGAGGCTCAAGGATATGACTAATCCAGTAGTTTACAGGTTGATAAATTTGCTGCAACCAGTACCCTAGCTGGGCATCAGTCTTTTTTCCCTTTTGCCGATGATGCTGGTAATGTCTTTGGGCATCAGCTGTTCGCTGTTGTCGATTCTGATGCTCTAATGAATGCTGAAAGTAATGCCTCTTTTGGTCATAGGAACGCCGTCGCTCAGGGTTACTGAGGACCTCATAGGCAGCATTAACTTGGATAATTTTTTCCGGATCAGCGGTGGGGCTGTTGCTATCTGGATGAAAGCGCTTGGCTAGCCGTCGGTAGGCTTGTTTAATTTCTAGGGTCGTAGCGTGGGGATGAACATCCAGAGTCTGGTAGTGATTCGAGTCTGACATGGGCGACACTAAACCTACTTAAACCGGCAGCGATAGTATAATTAAGGTACCAAGTAAGCTCAATCCAATATTTCCATAGATTTCCAGAGGTTTTAGGATAACTAGTGAATGGAAGTGCCTTGCCCCATAACACTAATCCGTGGTGGCCGTCGGCTCTTGGAACAGGGGGGTGCTTAGGTAGCGTTCCCCAAAACTTGGTTGAATCATCACAATCAGGCATCCTTCATTTTCTGGACGTTTGGCAACTTGAATCGCCGCTGATAGTATGGCTCCAGTGGAAATGCCGGAAAGAATTCCTTCTTCACGGGCTAAACGACGACCGTATGCGATCGCATCATCATCCGTAACTGTAATCACCTCGTCCAGAAATTCCACCTTGAGTACTTCTGGAATAAAACCCGCACCGATACCCTGAATTTTGTGAGGTCCTGGAGAGCCTCCAGAAAGTACAGAACTACTAGCTGGTTCAACTGCGATCGCTTTAAAACTGGGCTTACGTTTTTTAATCGCTTCAGCAACACCAGTAATTGTACCACCCGTACCGACTCCAGCCACCAGGAAATCCACCTGTCCTTCCGTATCGTCCCAAATTTCTTCAGCTGTGGTATAATAGTGAATTTTTGGGTTAGCTGGATTACGAAACTGTTGCAGCATATAGGCATTGGATGTGGTTTCTACAATTTCCTGAGCTCGCCTAATACAGCCACCCATGCCTTCACTACCTGGTGTCAGTTCCAAGTGAGCACCATAAGCTCGCAACATAGCCCGTCGCTCGATGCTCATTGTCTCTGGCATGGTTAGGATCAGTTGGTAACCCTTGGCTGCCGCTGCCATTGCTAGAGCAATACCTGTGTTTCCCGACGTCGGTTCCACCAAAATAGTTTTGCCGGGGGTAATCCACTCTTGCTGCTCCGCTGCATTGATCATGCTAACACCAATCCGGTCTTTAACAGACGAAGATGGATTCATGCCCTCTAGCTTGGCTACAATCCTAGCCACACAGCCTTCTGCTTGAGGAATACGATTCAATTGCACTAGAGGCGTCCGACCAACCAGTTCGGTAATATTTGGAGCAATTCGCATAACTGTTGGAAATTCTGAGTTATTAGTTGTTATCCATCATCCTAGTATTTTTTGACACTCCCACCCCTTCAAACAAAAATCCCCGCCTAGGGGCAGGGAAACCTAACTAATGCTCGATAGTCCTTGGGTAATTAGCCAGGGTCTCTAGAACGTGAATGTGGTTCTGATGGTACCAATCACAGCATCATCATTATCATCACTCTGCTCTGGATTAATCACCCAGATCACACCAGGAGTGATAGAGATATTATCGGATAGCTGATACTTGTAGAAGCCTTCGATGTGAATGGGGGTATCAATCTCATTCAAATCCGAATAGGGCACTGCACCACCAAAGAAACCTAACACACTACCTTCTTTCCCAAAATCGGGGAAGGCTAAACCACCGCCGTAACTCCAAATTTCACCATCTCCTTCACCAATCACAATCACATCGGTGTAGTTGAAAAATCCACTAAAGGAAATCTTGTCGGTGAGGCGAAACGCTAATTCTGCTCCGTAGGAGTTGGTTACCTTGTCAGCTGAATCAGCTATACGACTAGCAAGAAGTGCGTCTTGATTTAAGTTGGCAGCACGGGTACCTACGATACCATCTGTTCCCGCGCCTTTGCTGAATATGGCACTGTCCTCTTTATGGAAACCATGGACGTAAGTAAAGCCGACACCAATCCGGTCGTTGACATTGAAGTTCAACTGACCCAAGGCAGAATAATCACCATTGAACAGACCTGACCCTTCATCAGGATCTGACGCATTCCCAGCTAGGTAACCCAGTGTGACAGTACTTGGTCCAATCACGCTCTCTAGTAAACCAAGTTGGAAGCTAACCCCTAAACCAGCACCACCACCAATCCGATAGATGGGGTTTTGTTGAGAAAATGTGGATAGAGAGCCACTACCACCATCGAAGTCTTGGAAATAGGGATTGAGTGTAGGAACGTAATCATCATGCCGACCACCAAAGGCAGCAATGTAAGTTGATACTCGACCAAACGGACCAATAGGAATGTCACCGTAATAGGCTAACCAGTCAACCCCTATATCGTTCCCGTCACCAGTACCATCAATCTCAGTGTTAAAGGTCTGGGTGAGTTCTGGGGCAATGTCACCCCCCTCTGTAAAGGCATTCAGGTTACCAGCACTCAGACGAGTTACCAAACTGTCTTCACCAGTGAAGCTGGTGTCGAGAACTAAACGAACCCTGTCACCAAATACAACTTGGTTATTGTCATCTTCCCCAAAATCACCAAAGTTATTGGTCAGGGCGAATATGACTTCCCCTTCCAGTTTGGTAGTAGTAGAGAATTGGTGATCCTCGAGGAATGCGACTCGACCTTCCAGGTTATCGACCCGTGCTCCGAGGGTAGCCAGTTCTGCCTCAAACTCTTGAATCAGCCGTTGCAGCGTTTCTAAGTCTTCACGGGTAATAAAGTCAGCGGTACTAGCAGCAATTAAACGCTCAATCTGGTTTAAACAAGCGTTCAAGCCAGCCGCAAATTCGTAACGGGTGGTAGCACGGTTGCCACGGAAGGTGCGGTTTGGGTAACCAGCGATACAACCGTAGCGCTCTACCAGACTACGCAGAGCTTCATAAGCCCAGTCTCCAGGGGAAACATCCCGCAGTTGGGAAACACTAGTTACCTGATCTTGGCTGTTACTACCTTCTTTACCGTAGCGTTGAATTTGATTTAACAGCTGGCTGTTATCTGAGGCTGAGGGTACGGCTTGGGCTATTTTTGTTTCTGCCTCCGGTACGTCTACCTTAGGAACTAGGGTATCGGCCTTTAAAGTTAATGATGTTCCCTCACCCAAGCTGGAGCCCATCTCCGTGGAAAAAACTGGCGTATCCTTTACTTCTGGGGCAGTGGGGGCCGCCGCGTTCGCCTTTGGCGCGCTCTGAAGAGCGATCGCAATTGTCTTTACTGGGACAGCTTGAAGTGGGGCAGCTTCCGTAGTAACTTGACTCTCAACTGTTAACGAGTTGGCCTTGTTGGCTGCCTGTACCTCATTGGTACCAAGGGCGAGAGCAGCACCCACTACAGCAGGACTTATCAGTAGGGACTTCAACAGTAGTTTAGACATCTTCTCTTAATCCTCACACCTTTAAAATTATTGAACTCTCCTCCGGATTAATCACGGAGGATACTAAGCTGATGTTACAACCGAGGGCATTAGCCACATCTCGTAATGCTTACGGTATGATATCTTCACGGTTATTGAATACATCATCCCGTTTGGGAAGGTTCAAAACTTCCCGACCTACCTTGACTATAGAAATTCCTAGCTGGATCGTTACTTTTTTCTTGTTGGCGTTGTTAATTTCCAGCTAGCCGATTTTCCACAGCCTAAACCGGTATTTGGTTTTATCTAAGAATCAGCGCTATTGCGATAAAACCTATTAACCTATTACAGGAACAATTTATTAGAGGAACAATTCTTATACTATAGCCTTTATCGACAAAGTGCTATACAAACTTTTTTTCTTTTGCCAGTGGATGAACTTCTTCTGGCTTGGGGTCTATTGCTGAAGCGATTGTCACTTATTTAGAGTTATTTAAAGCATATTAACCCAGCTCTGAAATAACTTGCGCTAGGTCAAAATCTTTCGAGGTTAAGCCACCACTATCATGAGTGGTTAAAGTAATCGTTACCTTATTGTAGGAAATCTCTAGGTCAGGATGGTGTTCTGCAGCTTCAGATGGGTCAACAAGTTTATTCACAAACGCGATCGCTTCTACAAAACCCTTGAATGTCTTATTACTACGCAGGGTTTTCCCTTCCACACTCCAGTCTTCTAGCTGACTCGCCTTGGCTTTAATTTCTGCATCACTGAGTAGTTGAGCCATGATTCTTAGATGCACTCCTTAAACAATCCCATACAAAAAACTATCCGCTCTCACGGGTAGTGTTTTGGTTAATCCATAACACCTGGTGTGAGAGCGGTCTAGCGGGTCTTCTGATTGAAACCAGGCTGCCGAGAGGAACTCTTAGGTAGCCCTGCCTAAGCAGTCATATAGATTCTCCGTAGAGAATCCAGCTAACTCCTAGAGAACAGCCCCGGCGCACAGCCGGCTAACTCCAACCAGATGACCCATGATTTTACTACTATCTTCCATGGGCATCACCTCCTTTAATCCCTAAGCGGTTTTTTTTACCTTTCCAGGATTATCACCTTTCCTTAAGTTAACAGACTATCGATCAAATTGCAACCTCTGCAAACTAGGATCATGATAAATTCGCCTAATATTGCTCAGAGCGTTCCAGTTTTCTTTTTCTAGAACTGCTCAAAGCCCCACCTCCTGGTGGGGCTTTGAGAAAATCCAACAGCTAACCTTAATTCTGGTTCCGCCTTGGAGTGTTACAGAGCGTTACCGCGAGGCAGTACTTCCTCAGGGAACTCAAAGTTTTGGTGAGGTTGGTCTGCCGGAGCCATCCAAGCCCGCAGACCCTCGTTCAGCAAAATGTTCTTAGTGTAGAACGTCTCAAACTCTGGGTCTTCTGCTGCCCGGATTTCCTGGGACACGAAGTCATAGGCTCGCAGGTTTAATGCTAAACCTACAATTCCCACTGCACTCATCCACAAGCCAGTTACTGGCACAAACAACATGAAGAAGTGTAACCAGCGCTTGTTGGAGAAGGCAATCCCGAAGATTTGAGACCAGAAGCGGTTAGCGGTGACCATTGAGTAGGTCTCTTCCGCTTGGGTCGGGTTGAACGCCCGGAAGGTGTTGGCTTTGTCCCCATCCTGGAACAGGGTATTTTCCACCGTTGCCCCATGAATGGCACACAGCAGAGCACCACCGAGTACCCCGGCTACGCCCATCATATGGAAGGGATTCAGTGTCCAGTTGTGGAAGCCTTGCAGGAACAGGATGAAACGGAAAATACCTGCTACTCCGAAGCTGGGAGCAAAGAACCAGCTCGACTGTCCCAACGGGTACATCAGGAACACGCTGACAAATACTGCAATCGGCGCACTGAATGCGATCGCGTTGTAGGGTCTGATGCCTACTAGACGCGCAATTTCAAATTGCCGCAGCATGAACCCAATTAGACCAAACGCTCCGTGGAATGCCACAAAGCTCCACAACCCTCCTAGTTGGAACCAGCGGGTCAAGTCTCCTTGAGCTTCTGGTCCCCACAATAGCAGCAGGGAGTGTCCCAGACTGTTGGGAGGAGATGATACTGCTACGGTCAGGAAGTTGCAGCCTTCTAGGTAGGAAGATGCTAAACCATGGGTGTACCAAGAAGTCACAAAGGTGGTACCAGTCAACCAGCCCCCCAAAGCCATGTAGGCACAGGGGAACAATAGAATGCCGGACCAGCCGACGAATACAAAGCGATCGCGCTTGAGCCAGTCATCGAGGATGTCAAACCATCCTCTGGTGCTGGGGGCGCGTCCTACTGCTACTGTCATAGCAAGGATCTCCAGATATATATAAGTACGGTAAGGCGATTTACTTTCTTTATTAAAGGCAGTCTAAGTAAAGAAAAGTAAACTTCGTCTAATATAACTATCATAATATGTCATAATTCTTAATTTTGCTACCCCCTAAAAAAAAATTAGGTAATAACTGTACCCAAGATACCGCTCTTACGCCGGTTTGGGCTGGGGTCTAAGATAAGAAGAAGTACATTAATAGAACGCGCTACAGCTTGATACTCCATGTTCACCATTGACTTGATTCTAAGGAATACACCCATGCCACTGTCTGTGCAACGTAAGTCAGAAGAAGAGGCGCAAGCGACCTACCAGGAAATTTTGACAGCCATGCGCTCTGGGCATCCTCAGTTGTTAGAACTCAGCTGCGATCACCAGCCAGAGAAGAAAATTGGCGTTCTCAGCGATCAGATTAGTGCAGCAATTATTTCTCAAAAATCTGGAGCCACAGGCTCAGGACGTACTCCCGGCTTCTTTGCCATGGCTGAATAAATTCATGGAGCAAGATATATTAATGAATCAACCAGCAATTCAAGTAACAGAGGTTGGCTTCAACTGGCCTAAAGGGGGGACAGTTTTGCAATCTTGCTCCCTGGAAGTCCCTAAGGGGGAATTTTGGATGCTCTTGGGAACCAATGGCAGTGGTAAATCAACCTTACTTAGATTACTGGCTGGTTTATTGTCCCCCCAATCCGGTGACATTTACCTAGCCGGTTCACCAGGTTTTGTTTTCCAGAATCCTGATCATCAGCTAGTCATGCCTACCGTAGGTGCCGATGTAGCCTTTGGACTGGTAGCCGAAAAGCTCGACCTAGCTCAAGTTCAAGCCCGGGTAAAAGAAGCTCTAGCTGCGGTGAATTTACTAGAGCTAGAGCGACGCCCGATCTATGCCCTCAGCGGTGGTCAGAAGCAGCGAATTGCGATCGCTGGTGCGATCGCAAGACAGTGCCAGATTTTATTGTTAGATGAACCCACTGCCCTACTCGATCCAGATACCCAAATGGATTTAGTGTCACAAGTGCGAAATTTAGTCAAAAGTCGAGGATTGACAGCTATTTGGGTTACCCACCGTTTGGATGAGCTGGATTATTGTGATGGAGCATTTTTGTTAGACCAGGGTCGAGTCATTGACCAAGGTGAACCGGAACGCCTGAAACAAAGACTGGTAGGTCATAATCACTGATTCTCGGGAAGTTTCCAGAAAGTCGTAGGGTTTGTAATCGGCTAACTGTTAACTGCTAAGCGTTAATTATAATACTTAAAGTTGTGACTATAATATTTTATATGTTAATAGTTAAATGTTGAGTGTCATTTTTGCTCAATCCTTTTGCCTTTTGCTCAAGTGCAATTTATACTAAAATAAAGAAATGTTAAAATTAGCGCTAATATTTAGTCCATACGGACGGTAAACAGTATAATACCATGAAAAATGTCCTGTTCTTCACCGCTGGCTATTTTACTAGTTGATGGCTATAACGTCATTGGCTCTTGGTCTTTCCTGAAAAATACCCGTGATCGTGATGGTCTCATGAGTTCTCGCCAAGAGTTAATTGAGACCCTAGCCAATTACAGTGCCTTTGTCGGCTATGACACTGAGATTGTCTTTGATGCTCACTCACTCAATACCCCTAACAGTCGTGAGGTGATAACTAATCACTTATCGGTTTACTACACCGATTTCGGGGAGACAGCAGACACTTACATCGAAAAATTTTGCGCCTCCTATAGAACCAATCTTGTTAAACCCACTAAACGTCTGATCGTCGCTACCTCAGATCGGGCAGAGCAATTGACGGTTGTGGGGTATGGTGCTCAATGCATGTCTTCCCAGCAGTTGCTCAGCGATGTTGAATTCACAGCTCGTCGAACCCGCCGCAAATACCGACCACAGAAATCCTCTAGTGGTCGTTTTTTAGTCAATTCCTTGGATGCCAAGGCTCAGCAGCGCCTAGAACAGTTACGAAATAGTATCAAGTAACGGGAGTGGAAAAAATTTTCCTGATCAAACACTTGACACAAACCAAAATATCCGCTACACTTATAAAAGTGAAATCAATAAGCCCCCATCGTCTAGAGGCCTAGGACACCTCCCTTTCACGGAGGCGACAGGGATTCGAATTCCCTTGGGGGTATCTAAACAAGAAAAAAATACAACAGAAAAAATTCGACAGCTTAAGGTAGGCGATTTTAGATAAGATTGCCTACCTTTTAGCTAATCTATCCAGTCTTTCTCTAATTGCTAAGTTAATCAGAGAACGTAGCAAAATCAAAAACCAGAATCCGGAAAAGGCAAAGGCGGCTATCGCCCATCCACTATGAGGACCTGAGAGGAAAATAGTACCAGCTACCAGGGTAAATCCAGTTAAACAAGCATAAATTAGGCTTTTTAGAGCAAGGGTGATCTGCTTGAGAGTGCGATCGCTTTCTACAGAACGCACGTGTAATTGTAACTCTCCCAGCTCGAGCCGCTCTTCTAAGCGTCGAATGGCTAGTTCGGTAGGGCTAGCCTTACGTAAGTTATATTTCACAAAATCCCTAGCTTGTTTGGCTAGTTCCCCCACTATATTCCCCCGCCCTTGAAAAACAGCCAGGCTTTTAACAAAAGGCTCAGTAGCAGCTAACAAATTATACTGGGGATCTAGGCCACGAGCGATCCCATCAAGAGTTGTTAGTGACTTTAAAATAAATGTCAGTTGTGCTGGTAGGCGAAAAGGTTGCTGCTCAAACATTATGTAAAGTTCGCTACTGATTTCCTCAAAAGCTTGTAATTCTATGGGCTTTTCGGTAAATTTTTCCAGTAGAAAAGCAACTAATCGCTTGACTGGCTTGAGATCTGACATGGGTTCAATTAACCCCATGTAAGTTAAACTATTAACTACCTGATCAGTGTCCTTACGCAGTACAGCAAAAAAAGTCTGGAGCATTTGGTCTTTAGTCATGGACTTGACCTCCAGCATTGTGCCAAAGTCATAGAAAATCAGACTGCCCTCTGTAGAGACTGCCATATTTCCAGGATGGGGGTCAGACTGAAAAAAGCCATCTTGTAATAACTGCTTGAGGTAGCAACAAATTCCCAGCTGAATAATTTCTTTAGGATTTATGCCGAGGGATTCCAGGGTCTGACGGTCATCAATTTTAATCCCCGGCATATACTCGATAGTCAAAACTTTTTTAGTTGTATATCGCCAGTAGACTTTCGGGACACTAATGCGAGGATAATTGCTGAAATTGTGACGAAAACTCTCAGCATTCTTCCCTTCATGGATGTAGTCAATTTCTTGATAGAGCAGGTTAAAAAACTCATGGATTATGGAATCCAAATCATATTTTTTGGTTCCCGGAACAAATCGATTGACAAAACGAATCAATCGATGGATAATCTCAAAATCTAAGTTAAATAGCTTTTCTAAGCCAGGACGCTGAACCTTAACGACTACATCTTCCCCGGTGTGCAATCGGGCTTTATGAACTTGTCCCAAACTGGCAGCGGCTAGAGGAAAATGCTCAAAATCCCGATACAAACTATGAATGTCGTGACCAAGTTCTGATTCAATTAGACTTATAGCATCGGTTACACTAAATTCTGGGATCCGATCTTGTAATTGCGCCAAGGCATTCACATATTCTAAGCTAAGTAAATCAGGGCGTGTGGATAGTGCCTGCCCAATCTTGATGAATGTTGGACCTAAGTCTAAGAGCTTTCTAACTAACCACTGGGCTCGACGATTTCTTTGCTTGGGGGAATTATTAGCCGATACCTTGTCCCACCATAAATAAACCATAAACTGCGCTGCCGCAGTAAAAATATCGATCTGGCGAGCCAGGGGGGAATAGTTAGGTTGTTGCCAACGTGGTGGCTTGGGCGCATCAGTTGTGAGCATACTCAGCTATTCATAGTTACTCCGATCCAATCCGGGAGTATAAATCAGATCATATCCGCTTTAATACCTATTCTTCCCAGTTAGTCTTCCGAGCTATTAGTCATTAGTTTTGCCTTCTTACTTACTAATGACTAAGTTTTACATAAAAGATTGAACCTGGGGCAGAGTAATTGTGAAAGATACCCGGGACGTGCGAGGAGTGTCAGACGGGCCAGTGGAGACATCTACCGTCCCATTGAGATGCTGCACTAAGCATTTTACTAGCGCTAGACCCAAACCAGTACCCTGAACTGCCCTTTGGGTCATCCCCTGACCGCGATGGAATTTATCAAAAATATGTCTGAGGTCTTCTGGAGATATCCCCTGACCAATATTGCTCAAACTCATCACAATCTGCTTCACCGATTGCTGGATTTGCTCAGTTACCTCGATCACCACTGTAGTATTTGGGTGAGAATACTTGCCAGCATTGGTTAAAAGTTCCAGCAAGATACGGTTAAGGCTTTCAGCGTCGGTGTTGATAAACAGCGATGGTAGTGAACTATTGATTGTTAAGGTTAAGCCTTTCTCCGCCCATTTGTACTCAAAGGATTTAGCCAAGTGCTTAATCATCGGCATCAGGTCAATTCTTTGCAAGTGCAGTTGGGACTGGTCAGATTCCAGCTGCTGTAGACTCAACAGGTCGTTAATTAGCTCAATTTCTTGATTACACTGTTGCTCAAGGATTTCTAGATATTTGGCACGACGCTCAAGATCAAGTTTGGGTTGACGCAACATCCGAATCGCTAGACTCATTGCCGTCAAAGGTGTCCGCAATTCATGATTCATGCTACTGAGAAATTCATCTTTGAGGCGATTTAATTCTTTTAGCTGACCCATTTGCTGGCGAGTTCTTTCGTATAACTCTGCCTGAACTTTCAGACTATGTTGTAACTGAGCCGTGCGTTCTTCAACAAGGGATTGTACTTGCTGGAGAGTCTGATTTTGGATAATAGTGCTACTAACTTGTGTACTGACCCACTTGACCAAGTTAATTTCATTCTCTAGCCAAGGGCGAGGTTGAGTATTTTGCAAGACCAAGAACCCCAAAACCTTAACGGATAGCAAACCATGATTATCTGCCCCAACCAGAGGACAGATTAGTAACCCTGGCTTTAGGTTCTGATCTAGGAGTGAGATGCTCTGGTGGTTAGCTTTACCAATCGGGTGATCTGGTCTATCGGTAATGACTATCGGTTCAGGGGCTTGCTTGAGAGCCTGTTGGTACCAAGAACACTCAGAAACTGGGAAGGATTTATTTAACAGTGCGTCCCCTGTTGAAAATAGATCAGTAGTAGAGCTTTCCTTTAACCATTCACAAACCACTGTCAGATCATGTTTTGGTGAATGCTTTGCTGGTAGACTGCAACACAGAGGATTCGTTTCATCTAACAGTAGCAGTAATGCCTGTGACACCTGAAGTGCTTCAGCAACAGCCGTGGTAGCTATCTGGAAAATCTCCAGGAGATTGAGAGAGCTATGCATCACTTGACTCAATTGGTTGAGCAGAGTTTGGTCTCGAGTAGCCGCCTTCACTTGGTGGGTTAGCTGAACTTGAGAAATTGCTACTGATACCCATTGGGATACAAAAATTAACTGTTCTTGCTCTGTCTTTGTCCATTGGTAAGGCTGGGCTTTTCCTAAAACAATTACCCCGTTGACTACAGACTGAAACTTTGTGGAGGTCTTCAGTATTGCCCTGGCAGATAGCACTTCTTCACCCAAATCTAAGTTAGACCAAGCATCGGATTTTTGCCAATCTGAAATTGCCAGTACTGAGTCACTGCCTAAGTCATCCTCTGTGGTTAAGAGTTCCAGCAGTTGCACTGGATTTTTGTAGTATCGGTGTTCTGGGTCAAGGTGTTGATCAGCACGCCACCAGGCTAGTTGGGGCGTAGTGCTAGGGTTAGCCAGCGCCCCAATTAAACAGCTATCCACCTGAAAACTCTCTCCTATAGCCTGGGCGAGCATCGCCAACAGAGTTTGCGTTTCTGAGGTATTTAGTATCGTCTTAGCAATTTGTTGCCCGATCTGAGCTAACTCTGTCGGGTAAGCCATGAGTGAACCTTGATGCTCCTGGCTAAAGGTTGGTTCAAATGTACCTGAGAGACGGGAGTTGATGGAATTTACTCTTGGGGCAAAAATCGCGCTTTCTGCATCCATTATGCTTGTTGCACAACTTGTGAATACTGGTCTTGACTAGAGCAACTGTTAAAACAAGAACAACTGTTAAAACAGTAATCTCGCTAGGATTAGTGTTCCCGGCATCAGAGTGCTTTTGATCAAGAGATTGGAGTTTTTTACGACAACCGACCGACACACCCGTTCAATTCCGAACTCTGGTTAGAGGAGAAGCTGTGGGTCGGTGGCACAACTAAATCATGTAATCGTCACAGTTGAGTTAAACTCGCTCCCGGTGCGCTTATAGTCGTCGAATTAAATTCGCCACGGGTCGCACCGCGATCTCAAAATGGTTACTGCTCGAGATTCGTTGACCCAATTAATTCTGATCGGTAGACTGGGTGAGGGCTTGTTGGAGTTTCGAGCTAAGGCACAGAGCGTAAAAATCCCAAAAGGCGCGCGCCTCCTAGGCCGGGGAACCCGGCCTAGGGTCGCGCCTCTGAGTTGGGTAAACTACTAGTACCTGGAAACCCAGGAGAGAATTGAGAAACTCCAGATATCTCTCCAAGGTGCGCTTTCCAAGGCCGCGAGCAATCCCTCGCGGCCTTGGGTCGCACCTCTGGGATTGAAATCGATTAACTTTGAACACCTTAAACACCTTGAGCACCTTTTTATAGCGTTTTTTTAACAAAACTGATTGAAAACTTGGATTCAACACCACTAGGAGCGCTTCTTTCTAGCTTGTTTTTGAGCTTCCTCACTGTTTTTTCGATAAAGTATAACCCGATAACGAGCTATTTGGTAGCGTTGGTCATCAGGTTTTACCGTCTCCATTAGATTTGATGCCCGTTCCCACTTAGCTGCCACATCTAACCATTGAGCTGAGGTTTCGACACTTTGACCTGCTGCGGCTGCTTCTTGAGCTAGGCGCATTGCTTCAGTAAAGGGGTCCGGTGGTTGACTAGAAGATCCCGATGAATAAGAATTGGCTGGGTCTGTTGCCGAATGGTCGGCTTGAGTTGGGTAATGGGATTTGATTTCCCTCCCAAACCAATCATTCAGTAACCAACCTACTAGGATCAGGAGTAAACCCAAACCTAACCCAATCACAACACCCTGCCGCAATCGACCTTTTTTACGTAGTTGACCGTAAGAAGCTGGCGGTAAGACCAGTTGCTGAATCGGTAGTTTTTTTTGGCCGATTTGACGAGAAAATCCTGGTGTTAGAGCCAGTTGCTGGCTTGGTAGGTTTTGGCGATTGTTGAGGGTTTGAGCCAGTTGCTTGAAGAAATTTGGCCTAGTAAGGGTTATGTCTTCGTACCACAACAGCTGATTGTCTGGGTCACGGCTAATTTCTTCTAACCAGAGTAATTGTTCCTCTCGCACGATGCGGCTGTTGATCCTGACACGACGAATGTTACGCGGTGAAATTTCTTCCAGAATTTCCTGGATTTGACTGACTAGAATCGATTGTTCCAGCTGTTCTGGTTTTGCTGCTTCACACAAAACTTGCAATACACCATCAGCCAGAATGGCTCTAGTTCTCACCCCAAAATCGGCTAATCGTTCATTGAGTGTTTGAATAATTGCCACCACGCTACCCTGGTGGGCTTGTCTAGCAATATCTTCCATGGTACCAGACATTTTTTTAAGCTATGACATTGGATTAGTGTGTTTGACTTTACTTAATATAGTTTTTCCCTTTAGAGTATCAGGATATGCTATTAGTAGACATCTCCAAAAATTAACCTCAAACCCTTGTAATGCCTGGGTCAAAACCGATTTTATGCAGATGTCTAGTGCATGTATTGTTCATTTTTCTTCCCCCGTGGAGACCGCCGCTAAAACCCAGGTTGCTCTATTAATTATCAGAATCATGAGGTACACAGTTTTTTTTATTCCCCCAGTCCCGGAAAACCATAATCCATAAACTCTTATTAAACCGACTCCCAGGGCTTGCGCTTACAGTCGTCGAATTTAATTCGCCACGGGTCGCACCGCTCCCGACGACTCCCAGGGCTTGCGCTTATAGTCGTCGAATTAAATTCGCCACGGGTCGCACCGCTCCCGACTCCCCAGTAATTTGTACCTCACCAAATTGATAAATGATATATATCGATCACATCCAGTAGCGCCAATGGCCCGCACGGCGGGAACAGGTCAAGGGGACTGCTGTCTAAGGTTGTAGGGAAACCTACTATGAGAGTAAGTAACTTTTTGGTAATGTCTGTCAAATCTCATGCACGTGCTTGTCAGACCATTATCTCCTTACTGGCGAAATCACAAACACTACATATAGCGTATAGGTCAAGAGGTCAGTAATTGGGATTTGACTAGCTAAATAGTTGGTTTGCTCCTACGATCCCTTGAATGCGTCGAATCTATATCTGGGGTATGTGCTCTAGTTCTGTACTTGTACAGGACTAGAGGCAAAAGCGGCTCAAACTCGAAGCCCTCAACCCCAAATCTTTGATTGGTTTGTGGGTAATTCAAATGGTCAGCATTGACTAGTGCCTGAAAAGATGAAAAAATAAAGGCTGTGAGCAGGAGGTTTCTAGATGCTGTTAAAGTCCACCACTCGTCACGTCCGAATCTATACAGCAGAGGTAAAAAATAACGAACTAGTCGGGAGCGATAATGTCTTAACCTTAGACATTGACCCCGATAACGAATTCAATTGGAATGAAGACGCTCTACAGCAGGTTTACCGGAAGTTCGATGAGTTGGTTGAATCCTACAGCGGATTTGATTTGACCGAATACAACCTCCGTCGTATCGGTTCTGACCTAGAACACCTTGTGCGATCGCTTTTGCAAAATGGACAAATTAGCTACAATACGGAAAGCCGAGTGATTAATTACAGTATGGGATTGCCCCAAGTAGAACCTGAGAATTAGGCAGTAGGAGATGGGCTGACAAGCTACTTTCAAACCAAGTCACGACGGGAGCGAATAACTCAAGCGCCTGTCTGCCTTCATCCCCCGCCACACTGTAGCTGGTTTACTTGAGGTTCTCATGCTTTTAATCAATCCCTTGCTTAGTGCAAAGAAGTAAGTCGTGGTAGCTTAAAAGACTAATCTTGTCTACAGAAAAAAAATTCAATCCTTGGAGTTATAAGCCTTGGTGGTGCCAACCCTGGTCAATCCTATTGACCGGAGGGGGCATCATCTTAAGTATCTGGGTAGTTTTCAAAACCCTCTGGATAACACTACTCGTTGCTATGCCAATTCTGCTTTGGTGGACGTACTTTTTGCTGATCTGGCCTGAGCTAATCAAGATTAGTGCTATGAGTGAGGGGAACCGGTCAATATTGCGCAATGATTAATACATAAAATTAATACATAAAACTTAATGCTGACCTTCCCCATAGACCATAGGGTAATCATTGCTGCGAACGAATGTTTCAGGGGAATTCATTCACTATTGACGTAAATCATTAACCAGCCCGTAAGTCAAGCGCTACAATCTGTAATCAATGGGCTGATTTTGGCACTTCCTTTGTTGGCACATCACTCCTTCAAAGAAAGCTGTGCTAATGTTAACCCGGTTCCATCAGGCTATCTTTAGCAGCAAAGAGTTTCATGGACAATCCGGCGGCAACGCTCCACTGCCCAAACCATCAATGTCAGGCTCCCAATCCCCAGACCAACAAGTTCTGCCAAAAATGTCGCACGCCGCTGCTCAGACGATACTTGTGGGCTATTGGGTCAGGCATAAAAGCCGCTCAACCGGGAGAAGTTATTGCTAAGCGCTACCTCCTGATTCATTCTCGTGTTCTTTTAGATACTCAACCAGCGGTACCGCCAGAGACCCCACTAGAGATTCCTCAAACCATAACCCCATACTTGAGACTGGTTTCCTATGGATTACACCTGCCTCAAGTGTATGGTCTGCTAACACCTCAGCCAAGGCATAACAAAGAGATTTGGTTACTCGAAGGAGTACCAATTCAGGCAACAGGGAACATTAATACTCTTGGACAACTGTCACCAGAACTCACTAGCGTCTGGAAAGATGCCTCACCAGTACGCCAACTCAACTGGCTGCAGCAATGGGCTTCACTGTGGCAACCTTTGAGCCGAGAAGGGGTAGCGTCTAGCTTACTGAAATCAAACCTGGTGCGGGTGGAAGGAGCCTTGCTAAGGTTGTTGGAATTGCAGCCTGATCAAACGCCAGCACCAACCTTAAAACAGCTGGGTCAGCTGTGGTCACAACTGCTTGAGGGGGCTTCCCCTGTTATTAGTGAGTTTTGCCAACAACTCTGTTCCCAGCTTACAAAAGGACAGATACAGACATCAGAGCAGCTGTTAGCATTACTGGCGAAAGGGTTGTTTGAATGCCGGTCATGGCAATCGAGAACCTATAAGACTCTCACTCGTACCGATACCGGTCCGGGTCGTAGCCACAATGAAGACGCTTGCTACCCTCCTAGTGGTAAGCTAATTAGCTCTTCAAGAGGTAAGGAAGCTTTGGCAATGGTTTGCGATGGCATTGGTGGACAAGCAGGTGGTGAAATTGCCTCCCAACTGGCGATTGACACTCTCCGACAACAGCTCAAACAACTTCCAGCTAAACTGAAGGTGTGGAACCCAACCACTCTAACCCTGGAATTGGAAAAAGCTGTCTGTGCTGCCAATGACTCCATTAGCCAACGCAATGATCATGAGAACCGATTTGATCGGCAGCGTATGGGAACAACCTTGGTCATGGCTAGAACCCATGCCCATGAAATATACATTACCCATGTCGGGGATAGCAGAATCTATTGGGTGAGTCGCCATGGTTGTCACCAAGTTACTCTAGATGATGATTTAGCGTCTCGAGAGGTGCGGCTTGGATATACCCTTTACCGACATGCTCTACAACAACCAACATCTGGTGCCCTAGTGCAGGCTTTAGGCATGGGTTCATCAACCACACTGCACCCGACTGTACAGCGCTTGGTGTTGGATGAAGATTGTGTGTTTCTGCTGTGTTCTGATGGTCTTAGTGACAATGACCGAGTCGAGCAGTACTGGCAAACAGAAATCCTGCCCATTCTCGACGGTCAAATTGATTTGAAGAAAGCAGCAGAACGCATCATTGAGCTTGCTAATACCAAAAACGGACACGACAATGTTACGGTGGCGTTGATTTACTGTCAAGTCACACCAAGCCAGCCTTCCTTGCCAATCCAACTATCACCGCCACAGCTAGAATCCCTTCCCACTCTCGAGACCAACAATACTGTAATGTTCGTTAAGAGTGATCAGCAACCCGCTTCTACTGATGAACAAAAAACAGCGTTGCTCACACTTAACCTCATGGAAGAGGGGGATGCCTCTGGTGACCAAAATCCTACTTATTCAGCTTCAACCTCTCCTGAGAAGACTGGGAGACTGTTGTTGGGCATATTCGTGCTGTTGGTCTTAGGAGGGGTAGTCGTTTATCTGTTGAGTCCAATGTTGAGTCCAAAGGCGAGTGGACAGATAAATCGCTTCCTGAGTGGGGTTTTGAGTCTCGGTAAGGAGCAAGAAATAACCCGTTCTAAAACCCCTACACAGAGTCCAGAAACTAAACCTCTCCCAGCACAAACCCCTGACTCCGCGACCAAGGCTCAGTCAGCTGCCTTAATTAAAAAGCAAGATACTATTATTAGAACAGTAGGTCCAACTGTACAACTTTTGGTTAAGCCTCAAGAGCAATCAATCCTTGGGAGAGTTCCTGCTGGTAGCGTTTTGCAGGTTATTACTAGAACAAGGTATCCTCAGGAAGAGACTTGGTGGATTAAATTAAGAGTTTGCTCACCTGGAACCGAACAAACTAATATTCCATCGGATATTCCATCGGATCAAACGGCTAGCTCCCCCAAAGTTGGCTCATCTTCAGAACCGTTAAACTCTCAGCAGACTAAACCCTCTGCTACCTTGGTGTCACAGGGACAAGAAGGGTGGATAAGAGAAAAGGAGATTTTACCTATGATGGCTCGTAATTTTACACCAACCCCAAAACACGCCACTCAATGTCAGACAAAGACGCCTCCGTCTAGTACCCCTAAACCTCCTGAATCTCCCTAAGTCTTGAGAAATTAGTTATTAGCTTATCGCTTTTAATTTTTAGATCACCATTGATTCTGACTAACCACTCAACTCCTCAACTAAGAACTGGAAACTAATGATGTCCTACTAATGACCAATTCCTCATTATTGATAGCGCCAATACCACCCAAGACTCGATAGAGTGATCAAAACATCGGTATATTCCCTATAATGATGAACCTTTAATGTCTGGTATCGAAAATCCTTGCCTCAGTTTAGCGATCGCTCGTCTATCTGCCGCTGGCAGAGAAAACCTGGCTATCTGGGTGCTGAAAGCTCCTTACCCAGGGGGTATGGTTCATCATGATTCTACTTGGTCTGAATACATGACTCAGTCCTGGCTGGCTTGGCAGGAAATGTTTTCCCCATTTTCAAACCATGTGCCGATTAGTGGTCATCACAACCAGTATCCCACAACTTTGCTCTCAGAGAATCAAAACGGTGCTACAGGTCCGGAGATTAGCTACAGTGGTCGTTTGATGCAAGGTTTGGGCATTGACCTGTGGCAGTGGCTGTTTCAAGGCTCAATTCGCAATGCCCTCGAACGAAGTCAAGGCATTGCCTTGGGACAAAATAAACCCCTTCGCCTGCGCTTGGAAGTCCGCGCTCCAGATTTCATTCCCCTCCCCTGGGAAATTATACAACCCATGGCGGGTAAACAGGCAATTTCCCTTTCTCAGCAAATCCTGTTTAGCCGCACAACTAGTGATGTAGACGCCCTCGAACCCCTGCGCTCCCACCAGGCTCTCAATATTTTGTTAGTTCTAGGAGAGAAGGTTCAAAAATTTAATGGTTCGACTACCAATTTGGATCTCGAAAAAGAAGCGGCTACCTTGGTAAATGCCCTTCAAGCTGGTAGAGCCGCTCAAACTTCTAGGAACCAATCCGTTCCACCAGTTACCTGCAACGTCTCAAAACTAATACAACCGACACCAGCTGAACTGATTAAAGCACTGGAAACCGGTGCCTATAACATCCTATTCTATGCCGGTCATGGTGAAAGCGCACCAGACGGAGGTTTGCTATTTTTACGCTCGGATGCGAAAATTAGTGGTACGGAATTGGCTCAGGTTCTGGTGCGCACCCAGGTTACCTTAGCTGTATTCAATGCCTGTTGGAGTGCCAAACCTGACCAAGTGAATTCCCAAACCATTCCCCGTAGTAGTTTAGCTGAGGTGCTCATTCACCAAGGTGTTCCAGCAGTTTTGGGGATGCGGGACTCCATTGCTGACCAAGAAGCCGTGAGTTTTATTAAAGCATTCGCCCAAGCCTTGGCAGAGCGGATGCCCATTGACCATGCTGTAGCTGTGGCCAGACAGCACCTGTTGACCCTTTACAAGTTTAACCAACCAGCCTGGACCTTGCCTATCCTTTATATGCATCCTCAGTTTGAAGGGGAATTAATCCAACCGGTGGGAGAAGGAATTACAGAACTGCCCACCATCACCTCAAGCTGGGTTGAAAGTCCTGCCCCAACGGCATCTTTGCGTTCGATTGGAAAAACCGATCAGGTCTGGCCGATTCGAGGTGGAGTGATGCGAGTGGGACGCCTACAATCTTACAACGATTTGGTGATTCCCGAAGTTTGTGTTAGTAAGCAACATGCTGAAATTATCTGCCGTGATGCTTTCACTGACCAAGGCTCGGATCCAACTTACTTCTTGAGGGATTTTTCTCGTAATGGGACGAGAATATTAATCGATAATGGTTGGAAAACCGTTCATCATCAGGAAGTTCAGCTAAGGTCGGGTATTCAGCTTAAGTTTGGTGGTCCTCGTGGTCAGATCTTCGAGTTTATTATTGACTCCCCAGAATCTTGAGTCGGACTATCCTCGTGCCGAGGATAAAGTGCAGCTTATGCTGTTAACTATGCTGTTAACAATGGAAGTTTCACGCTAAACACTGCTTAGAGTCAAATTGCAACTAGTGGCTGTCTACCTAAGAGCTTCTCTCAATAGCTCACATAGATCACACATAAGTTGAGGAACGAAAGTGGTGTTGCCATGGGAATTAAACACGCGCTGAGAAGTCCAGATTATTTTTTCAGCTGTTGCGGAACTTCCTCAAAAATTGATGTAGCTATTTTATGTCAGGTTTCATCTACTAACCCAAACAGGAGGGGCATTATGAACAGCCAAGCTATTCAATATCAAGAACATCAACAATCATATTTTGAGGATACTTCGGTTCAAATCCAAGAAGAACTACTAGAATTACTATTACAGCCAGAAGAGGAGTTTTATCCTTGGGATCCAACTCATCCAGAAGCAGAAGCTTATTTTGCTAAGCTAGAAGCAGGTTTTTACCTGGACGAAATCCAAGATCACCAGGAAATTGCTCAGGAATCTCTTGCCTTTTTTCAGCGACTAAATCAGTGTTGGGAATTACCGCTCGAATCAACCATCGAATCAACCATCGAATCGAGCATCGAATCCACCATTGACTCGTTGAAGGCAGCTTTAGCTAACGGATGTGCTTCTTGCATGCCTCCAGAATGGCTCGAAGCGATCGCTTCGAGAGCTCAAGAGGTTGTTCACAAGAACTTGTCCTTAGCAGAGCAACTTGTGCTTTGTGTCAAGCCATTGTTACAAAACTGGACAGAAGACGATCTATTGGTGTTAGCTCGTCCGTGGGCTTACGCCATGCGCAGTAGCTCAGACTCCATGAATGTCAGTGGTTCAGTTAAATCTGAACAGTGGCACTCTTTGTCTTCTATAGAACAAGTCCGCCTAAGCCTAGAAGTAGCTCATTCGGCTCTGTTCGAACTCAACAATCACACTAGTAACTAATCATCTCACTAATCATCTCACTAATCATCTTAATTAATTAGTATCGTAATTAGTGATTAGCGTAATTCGTAATTAGTGATTAGCACCAAGCTGGGTTTGAACCAAAAAAACCGTTTGCTGGTTCTGTCTTTGCCTACATTAATTATAATCCGGACATGATAGTTATCCCAAGTTGCATTGATATGTAGCACCATTTACTCCCATCTGCTCATGTGTGTTTTCTACCGTCTACCCAATCCAGAATGCACTTTTATAGCGGTTTTCAGGTTTTTATTCTCGAATACAGCTGGTGATTGCAGTGGGAATTTCCCAGAAGCTAATATGTATTCTACTGAGCTGGAAACCGCTATAAATTTTTAGTCTACTCAACTAACAATCGAAGTCAAGGTAGCGCAACTTGGTATTGCCATCAATGTATTGCGTATTGCCATCAATCAACCGAACCAATTCTGACCTTGAAACCAGACTACAGGGAGGTCGGTAACAGTGGTAGTAACAGAGTGACAAAATAATACACCAAAGGGGCAGTGAACACATAGCTGTCTGTTCGATCTAAAATGCCACCATGACCAGGAATTAATTGCCCGGAATCCTTGACACCAGCATCCCGTTTCATTAAGGACTCCGTTAAGTCTCCTAAGAGGCTAGCTACACCAATGATTACTCCGAGCATCATGCCACTCAACTGCCAGCACGGCCAATTCAGATACCAAGCTCCTGCGATTCCTACAGCAATACTACTGACAAGGCCAAATATAGCGCCTTCCACAGTTTTTTTAGGACTGATCATAGAAAGGCGAGTGCGACCAAAAAATTTTCCGAAGGTGTAAGCTCCGATATCTGCTGCCCAAATACAGCTAAATGCTAGGAGAGTTGTACTTAACCCAGCAGGTAGGTGACTCAGATTTATCGAAAAATTAGACCAGTATCCACTCCCGGGTAGGTTGGTAGCGGCGACTGTAGCATCTCTAGCTAGGGAGGACGTTTCAGTCAAACCTACTCGCAGACGGACCCAATAGCCGGGCAGATAACCACCATAGAGTAAACCCAATATGGAAGCCCCAATATCCGCAATGGTTGCTATCTTGGGTTGGAAGAGTAAGTAAAAGCAAATAAATGTTCCAGCAATGGGAAACACCGCATCAGCCAGGGTTGGTGAAATGGTAGCTGTAATTAGTAGTAGCTGAGACACAAACATGGTGCTTTTGGTTGCTGGCACCATGCCTTTCGCTTTTACTAGTTGAAAAAGTTCTAACTGACCTAAATAGACAATGACACAGAAGCCGATGGTAAAATACCATCCCCCAAGTAAGATCATCCCCATCGCCAGGGCGATCGCAACTATTCCACTAAAAATCCGTAACCAGGGCATATGACGTTTTTTTTTGACACTCCTGTTCTGACACAAGAACAGATTATTTATATTATTATTGTTAATTTTGTTCCCTGAATGGGTCTATTCCTTACTCTAACTTCTCTCCACTAAGAATAAAAATGGGGTTAACTGCTGCAAATGTTTGATAATTCCCCCGTGTCTCTAGGCGATTGACGGCTGACTGAACGACTTCGATATTGCGAGCCTGTAACTCCGCTAAGCCTTCTGAGATGGCATAGAGTCCTTCTAGATTGTTGGTGGTTGCGACTATCCTCCCTGGAGATTGTAGGTAGGGCCAGACTTCTTTGAGTAGAGTTTTGATTGGTCGTCCTCCTTCAAGGCAAACTCGGTGGGGTTTCAATGGTAGATCTTTGAGACATTCTGGGGCGTTACCTTCGATGACTTCTACGTTGGTGACATTAAAGCGATCGCAATTGTGTCGAATCAGGTTGGCTACTTCTTCATCCCGTTCTACGGCAATAATCTCACTTTTGGGACACAGTAGTCCAATTTCTACAGGAATGGTACCGGTTCCAGCACCGATGTCCCACAACCGGTCTTGGCTTCCTAGTCGTAGAGCAGAAATGATCAGCAGCCTGACTTCTCGCTTACTTAAGGGAATACCGGGTAGGCGTTCAAAGAGGTGATCTGGGATTCCAGGAGTAATGTATGGCCAAATTGGGGATGACATTTGTGGTATTTAGGTTTCGGGGTATTTTTTTTCCTTTAGTTATTTTGATTTATTAAACTAACCACTTGAGGTATAGAACACATAAAGAGTATTATAAATACAGCGATTCGTTACCTGTTAGGCTATTTTTTTAAGTTTAATCGACACAGTAATCGACTAAAACGATTACTGTGTCGATTTTTGATAGTTTTATAATTTATTTTTTATCCTAAATAGGAGCTCAATATTATTACAAATTAGCATCCCTTTGTACGAAATAACCATAAATATTTACAAATATTATAGCCTTGATCATACTTATGAGGTACATTCAATTTTATTCCTATTAAGGGAAACCCCCAATACCGCTTTGCAGCGCTACTCCCTACTCCCTATTCCCATTAAGCCAGGACGAGGTACCTCACCTAATTAGTCAATGATGACGTTTAGGGTTTGGAGGCTGGGGTCGCTACAACCGGTAATTGAACCACCTAAGCTGAGAATTTTTTGGAGGTATTCAATAGTATTTGATTTGATTTGTTCTCCTGGCATTAGGGCTGGTATTCCTGGTGGATAGGGACAGATTAATTCGGCACTGATCCGGTTTATGGTTTCGGTTACCGGTAGGGTTTCGGTGGCAGCAAAGAAGGCTTCACGGGGGGAAAGTAAGGGTTGCAGGTTGCAGATTGCTGGTTGCCAGTTACAGAAGACAGGTTGCTCGGTGGAGGAATTGTCATGATTTTGGGCAAGTTTGGTGAAAGCTTGTACAAGTTGCTGAATATCGGTTTGGGTATTGCCTAGGCTAATGATAAAGGTTAAGTGTTGAAGTGTTGGTAACTCCGCTATGACACCAAGCTGTTGATGAAGAACTTCATCGGCTTCAAATCCACTTAATCCTAATTCGGTCACTCTTACGGTTAAGCGAGTTGGGTCTAGGGCTTGGAATTTTAGGGGTTTTATCGGTTCTAAAACTGATAATCCTGGAAGAAGGCTGATTTTACTTCTGGCATCCTGGGCTAGCTGCAAGGTACGACTCATCAGTCGTTCTCCATGGAGTGCCATTTGTTGTCGTGCGGCATCTAGGGAAGCGAGTAGTAAATAACTGGGACTGGTGGATTGAACTAGTTGTAATGCTTTACTCAAGCGCTGAGCATCAATGCGATTGCCCTGAATGTGCAACATCGATGCCTGTGTCATGGCACCGAGTACTTTATGAGTTGATTGTACGGTTAAATCGGCTCCGGCTGATAGGGCATCCAGGGGTAAATCGGGATGGAAGGCAAAGTGAGGTCCATGGGCTTCATCCACCAGTAGGGGAATATTATGTTGGTGAACTATTTTAGCGATCGCTTTTATGTCACCACAGATTCCTTGATAGGTGGGATAGACCATCATCACTGCTTTGGTGTCCGGATGTTCAGTCAGGGCTTGGTTAACTGCACTTGGGGTTATGCTATAAACCAAGTCAGTTGATGGGTCGTATTCGGGGTTAATAAAGATGGGGATAGCACCACACAAGACTAATCCTGCGATCGCGGATTGGTGGATATTGCGCGGTAATAGGATTTTGTCCCCGGTATAACAGGTGGCTACTATAGCAGCCATCACCCCACAGGTGGAACCGTTGACTAGGAACCAAGTTTTTCTAGCACCAAAGGCTGCTGCTGCTAGGTCTTGGGCTTCTTGGATTACCCCTTCTGGAGCAAAAAGATTATCTAACTCCGGTAATTCTGGCAAATCAGCCCTAAATACTGATTTTCCCAGCAAATCCGCTAATGGCTCTGGTATTCCCTTGCCTTGTTTGTGTCCTGGTGTATAAAAGGCCGCATGGGGCTTGTGGGCTGATGCCCGCAGAGCGTCTAATAAAGGTGTCTTTTCCTGAGAAGGTGGTCTATTATTCACAAATTTTTCCCCATGGCTCTAGCTTATCAAAAATTGAGCCAATTTTAAACCTTTGTCAGGTTAGCAGGGATTAAAAACCAGTGTGCTAAGGGAATCGCGAAAAACTATATCCCTCATGGACAATAAAGGAATTCGTGGCCTAATAATATAATCAAGTAAAAAAAATATCAATTCAAGTCAGGTGGGCAAAGCAATCATTTCATTAATACTCATTTGAACCAAACTGTTTTTGCCCACCCTACAAGTAAGACTTCCCCCGATTCCCGATTCCCGATTCCCGATTCCCGATTCCCGATTCCCGATTCCCGATTCCCGATTCCCGATTCCCGATTCTTGATTTCCTGTTCAAAACTAATGGGATTCAGGACTAACGACCAAATCCTGATAGTACCATCCTCCCCACCACTAACTAGAGTGTTTCCATCGGGGCTAATGTCAACTGACCAAACCCAGCCATCATGTCCAGATAGAGTGCGCAGCAATTGTCTACTGTCTACATCCCATAGCTTGATAGTTTGATCACTACCAGCACTAGCGATAGTTTTGCCATCGGAACTAATCGCAATGGATAGAATTGGTGCGGAGTGACTTTCGAGGATAGCTAATTCTTCGCCACTGTTAATATCCCACAACTTGACGATTTTATCAACACTAGCAACTAGGATGTTGCTATCTTCACTAATGGCAAGATCAGAAATCTGACCAGGTTGTTTTGAGATGGTTTTCCGCAATTCTAGGGTGGACAAATCCCAAATCTTGATGGAACGATCTGACCCGCCACTGGCACTAACCAAATGTTTTCCATCGGGACTAATGGCAACAGCAGTAACCCAGTCGGAATGATCGGTAATGGTGCCTAAAGTTTTGCCAGTGAGGAGATCCCACACCATAACGGTCTTGTCAGGAGAGCCACTTACTAGGATTTTGCCATCGGGACTAATTGCGATTGATCTGACTATACCCGTATGTCCTTTCAAGGTACGAGGTGGTGCTCCAGTTTCTAGGTTCCAGATATTAATTTGTCTTTCTGTTGCGGCAGCGAGACGTTTACCATCAGCACTGATTACTAGAGAACTGGGCGTTCTGGTAAAGTCTTTGATCGTCCTCTGTAGCCTACCATCCCTGAGATTCCAAAACTTGATGGTTTTGTCTTTACTGCTGCTAATTAGGGTTTGGCTATCTGGACTAATGGCAAGAGAATTAACATCTGACCGATGACCTGAAATTAGTTGAGTCAGCTGAGCCTCTTGCCACGACTGGGCTAGCAATGGTTGTTGATAATGTGAGCGTCCTAGGGTTACCGGATAGACTATCCCTGTAGCCATAGTTAAGATAACCGTAGTGCTAGATATAGTCAACAGCGGGATTAATCTTTCACTAAACATTAGTTGGATTGTCATTACTCCTTCATCCTACCAACGCTAATCCATCACCACGGGGTTCAGATGCCGCTACCAAAACCCCTGACTGATGCAAGATTACTTGACCTTTACCAAAATTTATGCTATCGGCCATAACCTGAATGTCATGACCCATCTCAGCTAGCTCCAGAGCAATATGACGGGGTACACTCTGTTCCAACAGGACTTGTGACCCATCCACAAATCGCCATCTGGGAGCATCTAGAGCAGCTTGAGGATTCATCCCGTAATCTGCCAGATTAACCACTACCTGTACATGTCCCTGAGGCTGCATGGGACCTCCCATAACTCCAAAGGGCCCTAGAGGTTGACCATTTTGAGTCAGAAAACCGGGAATAATGGTATGATATGACCGCTTACCTGGTGCGACTTGATTAGGATGACCGGATTCTAGGGTAAACCCCAAGGCTCGGTTTTGCAAGGCAATCCCAGTGCCAGGAATAACAATCCCACTCCCAAAGCCTTGAAAGTTGGATTGGATAAAGGATACCATTAATTCCCCATCTGCTGCTGCTAGATAAACTGTGCCACCTTTGGGTAAACCGGGTTTTGCTAACGCGATCGCGTTTTCCCCAATTAACTTCCGGCGTTCCCTGGCATACCCATGGTCTAATAGCGTTTCGATTGGGAGTTCCATAAACCGAGGGTCAGTGATATGGCGATGAACATCAGCAAAGGCTAGCTTCATGGCTTCGATTTGTAGATGATAGCTTTGGGCTGATTCACGGGGATAGTGGCTTAAGTCAAAACCTTCGATTATATTCAATGCCATTAATGCCGCCATCCCTTGGGTGTTGGGGGGAATCTCCCATACGGTCAGGTCACGATAGTTAGTTGAAATCGGGTCTACCCACTCAGCTTGGTGAGTAGCTAGGTCAACTTTGGTCAGCACGCCACCAGTGCTAGCGGCAAAGTTTGCGATCGCATCAGCAATTTCCCCTTGATAAAAGCTCTCACCACCACTGTTTGCGTTCGCTTTCAAGGTCTTAGCATGATCGTTACTCCCCCATACCTCCCCAGCTACTGGTGCGCGCTGGTTAGGGAAAAATACCTGTTTAAATGGTTCAAATTCTGCTCCGGTCAGGGGGAGGTACAGAGCTTCCGCTTTTTTCCAAGCTCTTGCGGTGACTGGGGAGACCGGAAATCCAGCTTCGGCGTATCTAATCGCTGGGGCAAACAATTGCTCAAAGGGTAGCTTTCCCCACCGTTGCCACAAACTACGCCATGCTGATACCGCTCCTGGCACTGTTACCGATAACCAGCCGATAGCAGGAATGTGACTCATGCCAGCAAAATGCTCAAGGGTCAGGTGTTGAGGGCTTTTGCCAGAGCCATTGATGCCATGGAGTGACCCATCCCATACTAAAGCAAAGGCATCAGAACCGATACCATTGCAGGTAGGTTCAACCACTGTCAACGCGATCGCTGTGGCTATAGCAGCATCTACGGCATTGCCTCCAGCCCAAAACATTTCCATACCAGCTAAGGTGGCTAGGGATTGGCTGGTGGCTACAGCAAATCGATTACCCATGACCACTCTTCGTCTTGATGGGTAGGGATAATGGGTTAAGTTACCCTTGAGCATAATTTTCTCTGGTGAACTATTATCTAGTTATTTTATAGAGAAGCTGCATAACCCCTAAGCTTGGGTACTAAGTAACTAATGAGGTTTACTTCTACTTAGTTGTTTGAGCTATGAATGGATTCAAGTTAGGAGTTAGGCTAAAGTGCTACTACAAGCTACGGTAAATAATCAATGCCTACTAACAACTCAGATAACAACTCAGGTATCAAACCGTTTTCGACATCTATTTATTTAAAAGACCGCCAAGGTAATAGGGGGATCGATCCGGTTTTTGAGTCTAATTCTAGATTAGAGGGTTTCATGGCACATCTAGTCGAGTCTGAGCCAGACAGGAGCGAAGCCGAGTGGGCTCGTTGCTTCTTATATCAGTTGAGACAAGCATCTGGTATTTACCGGATTTTATCCATGACTAATCCTCCGATAGTGGTGATTAGAGCTTATCTGTTATTGTTAAGGTTATCTGATCAGCTCTTATTCAATTACCTACAGTTTGTTTGTTGGTCTGCAGCTCAAGCGATCGCTCATCAGTTAAGCAAATCTTATAATCTTGCGTTACATTATCCTGTAGAAGAATGTTTCATCATTGCTAGTGAAGCAGCCAGCCAGCCAGCTAAACTCCTCAGAGGATTTAATTTTTATGCTAAGTCTTCTATCAATGCCTATGCTTTCAATGCCCTCAAGCGAATTATTAGAAATCAAGTCGCCAAGGAACTCAGGTTAAAATCTATCAAATTTTCGGATTATGGCTTGTTGCGATATTTGGATAAAACCGAACTTGAGCAAGCACTTAATAACTATGGAATCACTAATCAATATTTAAAATATTATCGTCTGGCTTGGCAATCCTTTAAAGACTACTTTAACGAGATGTATCCTCCCAGCAGCAAGGGTAATCCTCGCCATAATTACCCAATTAAATTCCTAAGTCAGCAACAGCTTCACCAAATTGCTATTCGTTACAACCAGCAGTTAAATCGGTTAACTACAATGCTTAATTCTGAGTTAACAAGTGCTGATTTTGAGAGGAATAACCCTAAAAGAAGAGATTCAGATTGGTTAAGACAAGTAGTACGTTACTCAGCAATCAGCAATCAGCATATGGGCTACGCCCACCCTACGCGAACAGCAATCAGCACATGGGCTACGCCCACCCTACGCGAACAGCACATTGAAGAAATGCTAGCCATTTGCATCCAAGCGGTGCGGATGTCTCAACAGAGGAATTCAGTATCTTTAGATGAGTATGGGGAAATTACTGATATAGCATCTAATCCTTTAGAGGTGGTAATCCAAGAGGAAGAAAAGGATGAGTTGAATCAAGTCAGGACTATTGTCTTAAAAGAATTTACGGCTTTAGATCAGCTAGCTCAGAAATCCCTAAGACTTTGGCTTGGTCTAGGCATCAATCAACAAGATTTTATCGAGCTTTTCGGGTTGAAAAAGCAATATCAAGTGGCTCGCCAGTTTCAACGTTATTTTAAACGGATTTTGAAGGCAGTCGTAACCTTTTATTTTCAGGATGCTATGAGCACAACTCTAACCTCCCAAGACATCAAACAGCGCCTTAATCAAACCACTCAAACTAACTATATTAATAACTATCTCAAATCTTACTTAAGTGCTGATAGTCAAGAATTATTTGCTAAAATTATTGATAAAATTTATGATGAAATTGTCGATCAAATAATCACGACAAAGCTTAGTAATATAGAAAAAAAACAACTAATTAGCAGCAACCAGATTTTAAGGGAATTAATTCAACCAAAATTTGAGGTAGTGATTGAGAAAAATTTTGCTATAAAACTGATTAAATTCAAATCAGCTAAGCCAGCGAGCGCTAAATTTATTGAGCGGTGGCTCCAGCAAAATCAGGCACTACTAGAGCAATCCCAATCAGGAAACAGGCAAAAGCCATGTAGGCAAAGTGAAATCTGAAACGTGAAAGGTTAAAACACCAAATATCCCAAATACCAATTAACGATTAACCAAACAGGAGATGAGTCAATGAAATTACGTTTAGAGGATTTAGCTTGCCTACACCCAGACCAAGTATTGATAGAATTCTCCCCAGAAGAACGAGAACAAGCATGGCAACAAACCCAAGCTCAAGGTTATTCTAACCAAGCTGCTTATTGGCGAGCGTATCTGAATTGTCTCTGTCTGAATACGTTTTTAAGTTATCTGGACACAGAACCAAATTTAACCAAACCAAATTTAACAGAACCAAATTTACTAGAAACAGCACTAGACAAAGCACTAAACAAACCACTAGATACACCACTAAACAAACCATTAGTATGGCCAGAGTTGGGGGATTTACCAAGTTTCTGGGACGTAGTGAATGGTACAGCTGTTGAGCTAAACCAGATGCGACTGGTATTAATTCCTAGTGAAGAAATCAATTTTACAGCGTTGCGAGTACCGCGAGAGTGGGTTGATATTCCTGAGTGGGCTAGTCATTATTATGTGGCGATGCAACTGAATTTAGAAGAATGCTGGTTACAGGTGTTGGGATACACAACTTATCAACAGTTACGTGATCATGGTAACTATGACATCATCGATGAAACCTACGCTGTGGATGCGGTAGATTTAATTGAAGATTTGAATGTGATGTGGGTAACGGAAGAACTTGCTCCTAGTCCCAAACTGCTAGTAAAGCCAATGCCAAGATTATCCTCTGATGAAGCAACAACGTTAATCAAGCAATTGAGCCAGGAAACTCCTTATTCTCCGAGGCTAGATATTCCTTTTGCTAAGTGGCAGGCACTGGTATCAAATTCTAAATGGCGCAAGGAATTATATAAACAACGTTCCCTAGTTTACTCTCGTAAGCCATCTATAAACTTACTCTCATGGCTGGATAATTTCCTGGAGGCTGGTTGGCAAACTGTTGAGGAAATTCGATCAGGTAATGGTAACCCTAATCTAACCTTAGCTTACCGGTCTCAACCGACTCGTTTGAAAGATAGTTTGAACGGTAATTCTTCAGCATCTTCCCCCTTTACCGAAAATATCCCTGAAGCTGTGACCGCAATTATTAAACTATTAAAAACCAATAGCAGTAAACAAACTAACTTACCCGCTATAGAATTATTGGGTGAAATTGGTCATAGTAACTTAGAGGCGATCGCATTGCTTGCTGAGATGATCAATACTACTGACGATCATGACTTACGTCGCCAAGCCGCTGTCAGTTTGGGAAAACTTGACCCAAATCATCCCCAAGCTGGGATTAGGCGAGTTAAGATAATTGATTTAGAAATGCAACTGAATGGGAGCAAAGTAGCATTTATGGTTACTTTCATACCTGAAGCAGATGGGGGAATTAATGTTCACTTACGGGTGTATCCTACTAAGAGTAAATATCTAAAACCTAATCTCGAATTGCTAGTACTTGATCAGCAGGGAGAAATTTTCTTGTCGGCTCAGTCGAGAAGTGCTGATAATTGGATCCAACTAGAGTTTAATGGCGAAAGGGGGGATAGGTTTATAGTAAAACTGGTACTGGGAGATGCCAGCTTTTCCAAAGAGTTTTTCCTGTAACCTATCTTGGGTTAAAGGTTGTATGTCAGAATGTAGAAGCCAGAAGCCAGAAAGCAGAAGCCAGAAGCCAGAAGGCATAATATATAATTATAAATTCCCCGTTTTTCATAATAAAATTAAAAAATACTAAAAATAAATTAAATAATACTGAATGAAAAATGACGACGAGTTTAGTAACATTAAAAATAGTCGATGGTGACTTTAAACAGGGGTTTCTAGTTATCCTAAAAATTGGGATTGATCCCAATGAAAATAATTTAATGGCTAGAGAAATTGATGGTTGGTTACCACCAGCACCTCAGATTAACCAATTGTGTGACAGTTGGCTCTTAAGCTATCGTGCTCAAGGGAGAATCAAAGTGCATCGGAAACTTATAGCTCCCCCAGAACAAATAACCAACTATTCAGTTATCAACTCAGCTCAGGATTTACAAGAGGCGATCAATAATTGGCTAAATTCAACCGATAGAAAGTTTCAACGCTTCCGGGATCAAGTGTTAAAAGCTTTATCGAACCATGGCAAGATTCGGTTTATTATTCAAACTAATAATATCAAACTTTGGCAACTGCCTTGGCATCTCTGGGATGTCTTGTCCGATTGTGATATTGAGGTTAATTTCAGTCCTTCAGAATTTCCAGTATCCTCAAAACAAATCGACCAATATAGAAATAGAGTAAGAATATTGGCAATTCTAGGAGATGACACCGGGATTAATATCCAGCATGATTTAGCATTACTCCAGGAGGAATTACCGAATGCAGAAATTGTCCCCTTAATCAGTCCCCCCAAAAAAAAATTAAGCCAGGAATTATGGGATAAAAAGTGGGATATATTGTTTTTTGCTGGTCATAGTTTTACCCATAATAATAATTGCCAAGGACGGTTTTACATCAATCAGGATGAAAGCATTACCATTGAGGAGTTAAAGTATGGTCTAATCAATGGGATTAAGAATGGTTTAAAGTTGGCTATTTTTAATTCCTGTGATGGGTTAGGATTAGCAGCAGAATTGGTTAGTTTACCAATCTCGACAACCCTGGTAATGCGGGAACGGGTGCCAGATGAGGTAGCTCAGAAGTTTTTGAGGTATTTTCTCAACGCATTTGCCACAAAGAAAAAATCCATATCGGATTCAGTGTGGGAAACCCGGAAAAGATTGCAGGAGGAGGTAGAAGATAACTATCCCTGTGCCAGTTGGTTACCAGTGATATTCCAGAATCCTGCTCTGGAACCACCAACTTGGGACGACTTGACTCAGGGATCCTATCTCAAGGATAAACCCAAACTCTCAAGGGTTTTACTGGTAAGTTTGATTGTCACTATCGCAGTGATCACAATGCGATCGCTTGGGCTGTTACAAGGATCAGAATTACATGCTTTCGACCATCTCATGGCTCTGCAACCACCTGAAAAGCGGGATGAGCGGGTTTTAGTAATTGCGGTGGATGAACCAGATATTCAGTATCAGGACAAGATGGGTTGGTCTAGGAAAGGGTCATTATCCGATACGGCCCTGGCACAACTGTTGCGGAAACTCAACCGTTATCAACCGCGAGTGATTGGCTTAGATATTTATCATGATTTCGAGTTTGAACCCAACTTAGCTACTCAATTGAAACAAAATCCCCGTTTCATTGCGGTGTGCCAAATGGAAAGTAATGATCAGCCTGGTATCGCTTCACCACCCGGTATGGCATCACAACAGATTGGCTTTAGTGATTTGCCTCGTGACCCAGATGATATTATCCGCCGCCAACTTCTAGGGATGAGCTTAGGGATTAACTCTTGGGATACTTGTAATACTACTTACTCTCTGAGTTTACAAGTCGCTCTGAATTACCTAGCCCAAAAGGGAATCCCGCCGATGAAGAGAAATTCAGCAGGGGATGTAGAAATCGGTGATGTGGTGTTTCGGAAATTCGCACACAATGCTGGTGGGTATCAGTTAAAGCCAAAACATGCAATGGGATATCAGATACTCCTTAATTATCGTGCCAAGAATCCCAAATACGTTCATCTTCAAGACTTACTCAAGGGTAAACTGGACTCCCAACTGCCGGATTTAGTCAAGGATAATATTGTCTTGATTGGGGTGGGTCAAGATTCAAAGGATTTACACCGGACTCCCTATACTAAAGGGCCATGGTCTGACAAAATACCTGGGGTTATGGTTCAAGCCCAGATGAGTAGTCAGATTATTAGTGCTGTTTTGGATAAGCGACCCTTGCTCTGGTGGTTGCCACAGTGGGGGGAAGTGCTTTGGATTGGTAGTTGGTCTGTGGTGGGAGGCCTATTAGTTTGGCGTTTACATTCCCCATCCTACTTGGGAGTTGCTGTTTTTGTTGGTATCAGCCTCTTATCTGGAGTCTGTTATGGTCTCTTACTCAAAGGGGGATGGATACCCTTTATACCATCAGCCTTGGCGTTAGTGGCAACCAGTGGAGCCATCGTAGTTTATAGCATTTTTAAATCAAATGTAAACAAGGATGACAGTTTTTTATATTACCAAAAATCCCTAGATACTTGATTAGCTCTTGCTTATTGCTGTTGGCATCTAGCCTTTACTAATCGCGATTATGTTTACATCTCAAATGTAAAGGCTATAGCGGTTTTCAATTAGGTGAGGTACATGTTTTGAGGGAGCAGGGAGCAGTGAAGTCATAATACGTAAGAGCTAAGAGCTAAGAGCTAAGAGCTAAGAGCTAAGAGCTAAGAGGGTAAAAATATTGTGTACCTCATTAGAATAAAAACCGCACTAGATTTCTGATCCAAGTCTTTTTGATAAAAACGTTATTTGTTTAAGATTTAGTGAATTTTACTTCAACTAGAGCAATTAGTCCGGATTGACATGTAATACTGTTTTTGGCAAATAAATCAGCCATCAAGGTTAATTACCTCATTTTTATCATAGCTACCAACCTGAAAGCGTCAACGAAAAAACACCCAGACCAAAATTGATAAGAAATGTAAAGGCTTGCGTAAAATCCCTTGGCAAGGACTGATAAAGATTATGGAATACTTTAAAAAAATTAACGTTTGTCAAACCTCTCAGTATGTATAAAATAAAGCTAGCGTTGTACAAACCTTCCTTGATCTTGGCCCTTGCCTGGGTACTAGTTAATTTCACCATTTACCCTCTACGAGCGCGTTCGCAGTCTGTTGCTCTAAACAGCAACTCTGTTAGGGATAGTTTATCCGAATCCGATACCCCATCAGCTCAACCAGATGTAGACTTTGAGGGTGATGGCAGAACTGATCAGATCACAACAGCTGGAGGAGGTTTATATTTCCTCCCACCAGACGTCACTACACCAAATGCGACACAAAATGAAAGCTTTGAGGATGTGGGCAGACCACCGAAACGGACATCAGGAGCAGACCGTGGTCTGTGTTCGGATCAGCTGATTGCTATAGTCCCTGGTAGTAGCGAGATTGTCGAGACAACGGGAAACTGTAGTAATGATGCCAACAATGATTCCAACTCTTTCTTAGCACTGACCTTAGCTGAGTCTCCTACCTTTTGGTTTTATGTTCCTGAACAGTCTACTCCTGAACTAACGGCGGAGTTTGTACTGCTCGATCACAACCAACAGGCTCTACTAGTCGAATCTATTCCGTTATCTGGAACTCCTGGGATTGTCAGTGTTCCGTTGACCGAACCCCTAGAAACTGAACAGGTCTATCGATGGCAGCTCTCTGTTGTAGTTAATCCCCAAAACCCCTCTGGGAATCCCACGGTGGAAGGATTAGTCAAACACATCACACCAGACTCTACCCTAAGTCGTAAGCTAAAGGCTGCTACTTCCCTACGGGAGCGTATTGCTATTTATGCCAGTCACGGTATTTGGCATGATGGGATGACAGCCTTAGCTGAACTACGGCAACAGAAACCAGAGGATTCTAGGTTAGAACGGGATTGGCAGGATTTCCTAGGTTCGGTGGGTTTGCGTGCGATCGCATTCAAACCTCTAGTTGATTGTTGTACAGCACAGGGAGTAGGGAGTAGGGAGTAGGGAGTAGGGAGCAGGGAGTCGGGAGTCGGGAGTAGGGAGCAGGGAGTCGGGAGTCGGGAGTCGGGAGTCGGGATCAACAATTATCACAATTCCTACACCGATCCCTATATAGCACTACGCATTAAAGTTAGGACAAGCCTCCCCATCTCCCCATCTCCCCACACCTCCCCCAATTCCCGATTCCCGATTCCCGATTACTTTGTGGTAGTTCTGAGGAAGCTATCATCAACAGGCAACTTTGGAGCTTTGAACAGTGGACAAGAATTGAGAAAAACACGATCAGCGAGCCCGTGGGTGGTGCATTACTCAGCATTCGTTTAATTTGAGTTAGGTCACAGGGTCGAAGCCTGTGCCACAAAGCTGATAGCTGATAGCTGATAGCTGATAGCTGATAGCTGATAGCTGATAGCTGATAGCTGACCCCGATTCCCGATTCCCGATTCCCGATTCCCGATTCCCGATTCCCGATTCCCGATTACAGCCAATTTCCCACTAAAACATAGGCTCCCCAGTAAAATGGAGCTTGATAACCAGGTCTTTTTAAAAGATTAACTTGAGCACGGCGCAAGGCTTCAGCTTTAGTAACCGTTGCGCCAGAAGCAGCTAATTCTTCGTAAAAAAATGTCATCAGTTTAGCGGTAGATTCATCATTAATGAACCATAGGGAAGCCAGAGTACTCCTGGCTCCTGACTGAATCGCTACCCCGGCCAAGCCTAAGCTAGCGCGACTATCGCCATCGGCAGTTTTACAAGCACTCAGCACTAGTAATTCAATTGCTTCTAAACTATTGTTACTTCTGTTCTGGATGACATTGCTTAAATCCTTGATATTGATTCGTTTATCCCACGCCAGCAGAAAGGTCTCTTCTGGTACTGAACTAAACTGACCATGAGTGGCTAAATGCACCACAGGAAATGGCACTGAACTGATTAACTCTTGCCATTTCTGACTGGTAAAGTCTTGATTGAGCAATTGCTGACTCGGAATTTGGGATTTAATTTCCCCTAATTCTGTTTTAACATTGGGTAGGTTAGCGAAACCTTGATGATCAGGCAAATCCTCCCGGATCTCTGAGAGTCCAAAAGCTAAGGCATTTAACTCTACTTGAGCTAAGGGTTTGGGCTCTAGTAGACTCAAACCAGGAATGAGTGCGATCGCATAGCCTTTTTCTACTATATACTGTTCACCATCATGAAGGGTAGCCATGGGAACATTGCGAAAGCCACCATCAAGAACAAATACTAAGGTTTTCACTTGATTGGCTTCGAGCAACCCTTCCGCCGGTCGAATTAACCAGTCATAAACCTGTTGGGATAAGGCTAGACTGTTTTTAGAAATAAAACGTTTTTCTAGCTGTATACGGAGACTTTCTAAGGTTTGCTCAAGTTTAGCTTTAGGTAAAGCAGTGGTATAGTGAATAAATTCTCCTGATTTTGGTAATTTCACGATCACCGCTAACCGGTCATCGAGAATAATCGGATAGACTAATGCTGCACTCGGATCGATTTCTTGCTCGGCCAATTCCACAATGTCAGAAAGGTTACACCCCAGAAAATTCTCAATTTGGGCTAGCTGCAGAGAGTCAATTGCTTCGGTAGCTTGCTTGAGCTTGTTATCTGAAATCGGGTTATCTGCAATCCGGTTATCTGAAATCCGTTTATTTGCGATCGGTTCAGCGCTTTGTTCGTCTTTCAAGAGTAAATCGACTAATTCTCGATAGACTTGCTCAACATTTTCTCGAAAGGAAAACTGCACATCTGAACTAAGAGCCAGTAAATCTTGGCGGAGAGAATCTAGGGTTTTGACAGTGGCTTGGTAAGCGGTGATTGCTTCTTCAGTTTTTCCCAGAGCTTTATAAATTCGTCCTAACTGCCATTGCCATTGATAGGCAATGTCATCGGATTGAATCCCTTGAGCTATGGTGAGGGCTTTTTCGGTAAATTCTTGAGCTTGATACCATTGCTGAGTTTGTTCATATAGCTTACCCAGGGTACCGAGGGCATAGGATTCCGCTCGTTTATCGTCTAAAACTTGAGCCTCTTGGACAGCTTTGACTAAACTATGGGCAATTTCGTAAGGCTCAAGGTTCAATGATGACCCCTGAAGATTATCTTCATCCTTATTCGATTTTAGCTCATAGCTGATCAGGCTTTCCACAAAATTGATTTGAGCATAGATTGCTGTTCGACTAGGTGGTAATTCAGTAATCTCGCTGTTGAGTAATTCCTTGACTTGGTCATTAATTTGAGATTTTAACTCTTGGATATTTGACCTTTGATTATCCTTATTGTTTTCAACATTAAATGTCTCTAACCAATTGTGGTAATCAATGAGTAGACTTAATCGGTGTAGTTTTGGTTCAATGTCTAAGCTAGTTGATTCTGATAATTTGCTGGACTCTTGAAGAGATTCTTGATAGTATTTTCTAGCATGATTAAACTGCTCAATAACCTGTTCTTTAACTTCTTTTTGTTTAACTATCAGGTTGGTTCTGGTGTATAATTGTTTATAGTGGTTGTACCAAGAACGTTCTGTATGCCCCAAACTCAGTAAGGTTTCTCGCTTTTGCAGAGGAGGTTGAGCTACTTTCAAACTTGCCTGAAGCACTTGCTGAGAGTGGTTCAAGTCCCCGAGGAGACGGAGACTATTCCCAAGGCTACGTAAGCCCAGGATTTTAATCTGGGGATCAGGGGTTTGTTGAAAGGTTTGCAGCACCGTTTCAAACCGTTCTTGATTGGACAAATCGCAATTATTGTCCAGCTTTAAGGCTTGTAATAAGGTTTTACAGGTGCGACGGTGAAGTCCTAAGGCTTCCATCGCTTGAGCTTGATTAATTAGGGTACCTGTAATGCCAATGTCATCCTTTATTTGTTGATAAATCTCAGTAGCCAATTGCCAGGCTTCTAGAGCAGTGTCTGGTTGTCCTAAGGCTAATTCTAGACTACCTAGGGTGTTGAGAGCTTGGGCTTGGATTTGCTGGTAGTCTGGGGTATCCCGGAGATCTGATCCGGTCTCTAACAGGTTGAGGCTAAATGCGATCGCATCTTCGGCATCAAACCACTGTTGCAGTTTCTGGTAAGCCAAGGACAGATAACTCAAAATCATGGCCTGATGTAGTCTATCCCCTTGGGATTCATAGGCTTGTGCTGCTTGTTCCCAAGTGCTTGCTGCTTGACTAAACTGACCTTTGGTGTATAGTGCTCTGCCTTGTTCCACTAATTCTGACGCTGACCAATCTTGCGGAATTGGCTTAACAGTTGTGGGATAGGATAAGACCGGGAGGATGCCAATGGGGAGAACTAAATTTAGGAGAAAAAAAATTAGGGCTTGGGTGCCAACTAGGGTCGGGCGAAGCATGGGAACGCTAAATCTAGGGTTTCTATTAAATTATCTCTAGGATAGACTATGGCTTTTCATCGTAAGGCTTAGCGTAGGCCACAGCCGACGCTAAGTGATCCCATGGTTGTTTAACAGTTAGGCTTTCGCAACGGTTACCCAAAAGGAACATTCAACGCGCCATTTTTATTCAGCCATTGGCACTGTTGAGCACTTAAGCCTTTAGCATCGGTAAACACTGCACCTGCTACCTCACAGTTAGAGAAATCAACACCATTCCAAATAGTATTCTCCAAATTAGCGTACTGTAAATCAGAATTTTTAAGATTAACCTTAGATAAGCGAGCGCCTTCTAAATTTGCAGAAAATAAAGACGCTTCAGTTAAATCAACATCCTTTAATAAGGCATTTTCCAAACTTGACTCCAGCAACTGAGCACCACGCAAAATTACCTCGGTCAAATCAGCAGCTCTGAGATTAGCAACAATCAAATTAGCAGAGGTTAAATCTGCTCTGACTAAACTAGCACGGCTTAAGTTGGCTCGTTCCAAATCAGCACCAAGCCACTTAGTATCCATTAACTTAGCCGCTTCTAAGGTAGCTAGATCAAGACTTGCTCCACTGAAATTAGCCTCAGGGAAATTCACAGCTCCTAAATTGGCCATCTTGAGATTGGCATTGATAAAGGTTATCCCTTTGCCAGTTGCTTCTCTCAAATCAGCCTTTTGCAGCTGAGCTAAGGACGCCTCAACCCCATCTAGTCTTGCTCCACACAGCTTAGCTTTTGCTGCCCAAGCCCCTCGGAGATTCGCCTCCTCCAAACCAGCACGAGTCAGTTTAGCTTCTGAGAGTTGGGCATAAACCAGAGTGGCCCCGGATAGCTTGGCCCAGCTGAGATTGGCTTGATTAAAGTCTGTCTCTTGACAAGACGCTCCTGAGAGATTGGCATTACGTAGGTAGGCATGGGCAAAGTCAGCCTTATCTAGATTCAAGCCCTGTAAATCAATATGACTCAGCTCGGCTTTCTGTAACGACAGTCCTTGCTTAAGTTGTTTAAGAACTTGATTAGTAGTTAATAATGTCATAGTATTGCTTATACAAAACCTGTAGTCAGTTCGTTTTGTATCTAATCTAACTTTATTTTCACACAATATGTGATTACAGCAATAATCTTTTACATAAATACATTGAGCGTTTGAGGCATAGGAGCAGTCAAAGTATTAGGGAATCGGGAATCGGGAATCGGGAGTCGGGAATCGGGAGTCGGGAGTCGGGAGCGGTGCGACCCGTGGCGAATTTAATTCGACGACTGTAAGCGCACTCCCTGGGAGTCGGAATGCAGCTCAGTCTTGGGGGAAACCCTTACTTGTGCTTTGCATCAAGACGGGGTAAGAAGCTTGAATCTACCTCATAAGTATGATCACAATAAGTATGATCAAAGCTATACCAACTTCATCGAAAACTACTTCTTACCTCTGTTCCCCTATACCCCCACACTTCCCTGTCTCCCCACACTTCCCCCTCTCCCCACACTTCCCCCTCTCCCCACACTCTTCTCCCGATTCCCGTTCCCCTCCTGGGAGGGGTTAGGGGTGGGTTCCGATTCCCGATTCCCGATTCCCCATTCCCTGCCCTATAGCTTTCATGGTCAAGTTTTCTATCAGTCGCTTTATCCTCATGGCAGCTATAGTGATTGGTGTAATTGTCCTTGTTCCAACTATCAAGCAAATTACCCAGCAGCCAGCCATGACATCCGCTTACGAATTACTGACTGACCCATTCTTGCAATTTCCTACAGAAGATTCCGTGCGAGTGGTTTGGTTTACCGAATTTCCTGGCTCCCACCACACCGTTACCTACGGCACGACTTCTTGCCGTAAGGCCACTGCTACTACTACTAAACTCAGTCGCACTCGGGAAGACCAAAAATCCCGAGTAGGCAAGCAGACCGAAGACGCCCAACTCTACCAGAACCCAATTATGCGGGATATTTGGCGTCATGAAGCGATCGTAACTGGACTGACTCCTGGTGTTCGTGTTCCCTATCAAGTCAGCAGTGTCAAGGACAATGGGCAAGTTTTCACGAGCAAACTCTTTAGCCTCAGTGCTCTACCAAACCCTCAGACACCCCAGAAAATTCTTCTGACCTCTGACCATCAACTAATGCCGATGACAGCAGCTAATCTCCAGAAGGTGGTAGAAACTGTAGGCCAAATTGATGGGGTGTTCTATGTTGGTGATTTAGTTAATATTCCTGACCGGGCTTCGGAATGGTTTGATGATAACCGGGGTGGTGCCTTTTTCCCCTGTCTTCAGGGTCGAGCCAATTACCAATTGGAAAAGAATGGGGTTAAAACTACCTACCATGGTGGTGAAATTATTCAAAATGCCCCGATATTTCCTGTAGTTGGCAATCATGAAGTGATGGGGCGTTTTTCTATGGAAAAGGATTTGAATAGCCAATTCAATGACCCTTTTCCTCGCGCTGCAGCACAAGCCATCTATCAGCAAAAAGCTGAACAGTTAAATCCAGATAATGACCCTAATTATTACCAAGCTTGGCTAAAAAATAATACCTATAATACTGACACTTATAACGAGATTTTTTACCTACCTAATGGCCAACCTTATTATGCCGTAACCTTTGGTGATATTCGCTTAGTGGTGTTGTACATTACTAATATTTGGCGGACACCTAGCTTAAGCCCTAATGCCAAAGGTAGGTATCAAGAACGGGAACAAGATTTAGACAATCCCATCGCTTGGGGATACGGACAACATATCTTTGAACCGGTGAGTAAAGGGAGTCCCCAGTACCAATGGCTCCAGGCAGAACTCAATAGCACTGAGTTCCAACAAGCCAAGTATAAAATTGTGATGTTTCACCATCCTCCCCATAGCCTAGGGGGGAATATTGTCCCAGCTTATACTGACCCAGTGCAGATCATTGAGCGGAATCGGGATGGGTTAGTGACAGCAGTGCGTTATGAGTACCCCAAAGACAAGGATTACATCATTCGGGATGTGGTGCCATTGTTAGAAGCTGCTGGTGTGCAGTTGGTGTATTATGGCCATTCCCATCTATGGAATCGCTTTGTTGATGGTAATGGCATGCATTTTTTAGAATCCTCCAATGTGGGGAATAGTTATGGCGCTCATGTTGGTGAGAATAAGCGCCCAGTACCAACTGGCTATAAAGAAAACTATTCCGCTACTGGAGACCCCAATGGATTACAGCCAGTGATGCCAACCATAGAGCCATTGTTAGGAGAGAATAACCAGCCCTTGCCTTATATCGCCAGTAATGATGTGACTGTGTTTAGTATCTTGGATACTGGCACCGGTATAGTAACTAGCTATCGCTTTGATACGCGATCGCCTAATNTGTTTGTTAGTGCTTGAGTTTGCTTTTTTCAAGAACAAGACCGCATAACACGTCGACTGTAAAAAGGGAATCGGGATTCGGGAGTCGGGAGTCGGGACTCGGGAGTCGGGAGTCGGGAGTCGGGAGTCGGGAGTCGGGAGTCGGGAGTCGGGAGTCGGGAGTCGGGAGTCGGGAGTCGGGAGTCGGGAGTCGGGAGTCGGGAGTCGGGAAGAGAAAATAGTCGTTAATTTTCAGGTGGGCAGTGCCTAGCAACCTGCATTGCCAGCTTGGTGAATCTGTCTGCGACCCTGCCCACCCTACAGGAACTTTAAACCCAGAATTTTTGGTAATAGGGAACAGCGGATCTGGGAACAGGGAACAAAATTATCACAATTACTACACGGATTGCTATTAGCCTTTTAAGGCAAAATGCAAAATGCAAAATGCCATGCTCAAGAGTGGTTTAAGCGATGCATCGCTTAGTCTATTAATCCTATGTTTACATCTCAAATAAAAATGCTATAGCGTTTTTCCTAGCTATGAGGTACACAGAATTTTTGCCCTATTCCCTATTCCCTGTTCCCTATTCCCTGTTCCCTATTCCCTACCTATTTCGTGAGCGCTGCCCTATAACCCGTCGCCGAGTCTGAAACCACATAGAAATACCTGTAATTGCTAAGGTTAATAAACCAAAGGCATTGAGAAAGGGATAAATCATTTGTAAGTTAATGGCACCAAATTTTCCTTTGTGCAGATCCAAAAGCCAAATAAATTCACTACTTTTATCAGTAATAACTGCCACCTGAAACAAGGAACCTGTAATCACAGTCAACAACACTGGCAAGACCATAATTGGGGCAAACCAAGCGTGCAATTGACGTAAACGGAATCTCTTAATAGCCATAGTAATTATCAATTATCAGGGCACTTTAAGTACAAATAAATATCTATCTTGGTTTTAGGGAGCAGGGATCAGGGAGCAGGGAGCAGGGAGCAGGGAATAGGCAAGAGGCAAGAGGCAATAGGGAAAAAATAATGTGTAGGTCATAGCTATGATAAACGCTATCTAATAGTAATATAATAGTAATCTAAATTCTAGAGAGTAGCTCAATGAATTGTGATAATTTTTGATTCCCTACTCCCTACTCCCTACTCCCTACTCCCTACTCCCTTTGTTATAGTAATAGTATTAGAATAATGGTTGCCAAGTTTTGCCGCTATCTTTAGATTGTAAAATTCCATTCTGATCATTAGCAGCGTATAAAAAATCGGGATTAGACGGGGCGATCGCCATATACAAAAATAAGTCTCCAGTTTCTGCGCTTATGGCTTCCCAAGTCCTACCCCCATCGGTACTTTTAAAGAATCCTCCGGAATCTTCTGAAAGGATGTGAAATCCATAAATTACTGTTTTTTCTGCTTCGGATTTCAGAGCCAGACTAGCAACGAGGGACTCTTGAGAATTGGGGACTAAAATCCAGCTTTTTCCACCATCCCTACTCTCAAATAATCCCAGAGTTGTAGCGGCAAACACGTGCTCAGGATTGCGCGGGTCAACTACTAAGTTATGGGGATTATCCTCCAGTCCCTGCGCTGGTAATTGATTCCAGGTTTTGCCACCATCCTTTGAAACCAACAAGCCTTGTTTTCCAGAAACCGCCCATCCATAAATTACTTTGGGGTTAGCTGGTGCGATCGCTAACGTCAAAAAGTCTACTCCGAGCAGGGATTGGAGCTGCCAATGTTGCCCTTGATTGTAGCTAGTCAGAAAACCGAGCTTGCCTCCTGATGGTGGATGTAAGCTAGCATAAAAGCGTCCGCTATCCTTGGGATGAGCCACAAAGCTGGTGAAATTAGAACGAGTTTTGCCAACTTGCAGCCATTTCCCTGCTTCAGAACGCTGGAGTAACCCATGATGGGTGGCTACGTAGAGAATTTCTGGATTCTCTGGACTGACAGCCATAGCGTGAATATTAGTTTTCTGCCACCACTTCTCAGGAGCATCACTAAGAATAACGTTATTCTTAGTGACATCATTGGTCACTCCTGTTATGGTTGACTGAGTGATATTGGTTTTAATTGTGGTGGGTTGACAACCCATCACCGTAATAGCGACAATACTGTAAATAAACCAATTTTTAACCATATCGTTTATCTCTACATTCATCTATACATCAATTGCTTGATTGAAGCGGGTACAAGTGGCCCTACCACCAGTAATCCTAAGATGAATTCTCCCAATCCCAGGGTTGGACTGGTAATTTCAGTTCTGGTAGTTAACGTTTTACTATCCACTGTTGCTGCTTCGGAAACTGTAGCGGTTGCCACAGGAATAATTATTGATACTGATACCGATTCTAGACCAAGCTGGTTTGATGGTGATGGCGTAGTTGCTGCTCCTGGGGTTTGTTTAGCTATGGTTGTTGCTGATAATCTCCGGTTTGGGCAAGCAAAGGTTCTTTAATGTATTATAGGTCTGGTGTATAACTCCATTATTTGGGAGTTGTCGGTCAGGAGTGGCGAGCTACAATATCTTAAAATATTAGTTAGACATTCCTTGTCTTTCTGTATCCCTTAGGATACAAGCCATGATCGAAATCCGGCAGACCGAAGCTTATTCCAAGTGGTTCAGTGGCTTGCGCGATCGACAAGCAAGGGCACGTATTGATATTCGTATTCGTCGTTTGTCGATGGGCAACCCCGGTGATGTGAAACCAGTGGGAAGAGGAGTTTCGGAACTACGTATTGACTATGGACCTGGCTACCGAGTGTATTTCTTGCAGCGCGGGAGTACCTTGATAATCCTCCTTGCAGGTGGTGACAAGCGCACCCAAGACCGGGATATCAAGACAGCCCTAGATCTAGCACAAAAGTTATAGGAGATGGTGATGACCAACATCAAAACCCATCCTTGGGATGTGGCAGAACATCTGGAGACCAAAGAAGATATGGCTGCCTATCTCGAAGCTGCTCTTGAAGATGGCGATCCTGCCTTGGTGGTGGCTGCTCTAGGAGATATTGCTCGTTCCAAAGCAATGACACAAATTGCTCACGAAACCGGTCTCGGACATGAGAGTCTTGATCAGGCGTTGTTGATGGAAGGTAATCTAAAGTTAGCCACTTTTCTCAAGGTAATACAGGCACTTGGTCTACGGTTGCGGGCTACTCCGATATGAAGTATTGCATTTTTGTTGTTGTGTCTTTTGACTAACTTAGAACGTTTCTTCCTAAACCAATTGGTTACCAAGTTACTCAGAAAAGATTTCAAAATTAATAATCATATCCAGTAGGGATTTCAAAATAAGATGGGTTTCCCCTGGATCAGGCAAGAGATAATAAGTCTTGACCCTGCAGCTTGCTTATTTCCATGGAAACCACTACTCAAGATATGCGTTCGCTTCCATTGCCCCCTGGTAACGTCTGTTTACCCATTATCGGTGAGACCATCAGCTTTTTAACCGATCGAAATTTCCACAAAAAGCGGTTAGACAAGTATGGGCGCATCTACAAAACCCACATTTTTGGTAGTCCTACGGTGACGATGACTACTGCAGAAGCGAATCAATTTCTGTTTACTAACGAAAATAAGTATGTTGCTGCTAGCTGGCCCAAAAGCACAGCAACCTTACTTGGAGCCGCCTCACTAACCAACCAAACTGGAGAATTCTACCAGAAGCGCCGCAAATTAATGTCCCAGGCGTTTCAACCGAGAGCATTAGCTAGTTATATTCCCACCATGGCCAACATTACTAGCAACTATCTGCAGAAATGGGAACAGATGGGAAGCTTAACCTGGTATCCTCAACTGCGAGACTATACCTTTGATATCGCTAGTACCTTGCTGATGGGAACTGATGCAGGTTCCCAAACCGCTCTGGCTCAACTATTTAAGAACTTTTGTCAGGGATTGTTCACTATTCCGATCTCTCTACCTTGGACAAGATTTGGTAAAGCCTTGGGTGCTCGTCAAGGATTGCTGACCCATATCGAAACCATTGTCCGACAGCGACAGCAACAGAAAAATCCCGGAAAGGACGCCTTGGGACTATTGTTACAAGCTGAGGATGACGAGGGGAATTCCTTAAGTTTAGATGACATCCAAGACCAAGTAATTCTGTTGTTGTTTGCAGGTCACGAAACCTTAACCTCTGCGATCGCATCTTTTTGTCTGTTGACAGCGCAGCATCCAGATGTTCTTGCCCATCTCCGTGCTGAACAACAGCAGTTTTCTGCTTCAGAACCCCTAACCATGGAACATCTCAAGCAGATGACCTATCTAGAGCAAGTTCTCAAAGAAGTGCTGCGCATAATTCCTCCGGTTAGTGGTATTTTTCGGAGGGTTATTCAGTCTTTTGAATTTAACGGTTACTTGATTCCTCAAGGTTGGACTATACTGTGCCAAATTACCGAAACCCACAAAAATGAGGAAATTTATCAATATCATCAACGCTTTGACCCAGATCGGTTTGGCCTAGATAGGAAAGAAGATAAACAAAAAACTTTTGGATATATCCCCTTTGGGGGTGGTTTACGGGAATGTTTAGGCAGGGAGTTTGCCAAATTAGAAATGAGGATTTTCGCGGCTCAATTGCTCCGGGATTATGACTGGAAACTAGTGCCAGGTCAAGATTTAGAAATGGTGGTGATTCCAACTCCCCATCCCCGGGATGAACTTAAGGTTAAGTTTAGTCGTAGAGTAAACTCTTAAGGTAAGCATATGCGCTACGCGCACGCTACGCGAACAGACGTGAGCTTTTAGCTCACGCTACTTGAGGTGCCATCAACCGTCAGCTTATTTTTTTCAAAAACTATTCCCGTAGCGTAGCCACAGGCCAAAGGCTGATATCGCGGCGCTACGGGAAAGGCAAGAGGCATGCATGCTAGAGGCAAAAGTTGATGGCAACAGCTTTTGCTGGTTGTATAAATCTCAAACACCTGAATCGGTAGTGCTATATCATCCTTAAGTTAAGCTTAAATCTCAAGTTGTTTAGGGTTTATTTGGTAGAGTAATTCACTATTAGTGCTTAAAAATGGCTAGTCTTCCCTAACCATTGCCATGGAGTGATCCAACACTGAAGATTTTAGTTTCACTGATGATCAATTCAATGTCGAAAGCTGACCATAGCCTGTCTAGGAAAACTCCCGGTGATTTATGGTATTCAGATCAAGAACTTTTGGCTCCATATTTATATCTCGAAAAAGATGGATACCTGGTTTATGTCATGGGTGTTAATGACCAGACTAAAAATTGGACTGAACAGGTTCGCGAAGTGCATAAAATGCACTTAAAAAAAGCAGGATATGATGGATTTAGTAATCGAATCGACAATGAATATCATTTAGTAGGAACCTATTTTTTTGTCATCAAAGACAATGAAATAGTACTAACATCACGAATTAACGATAGAACCAAGTCGAGTAGGTTCCCTTTTGAAATGGGGCAAAGACCTAATGGTGAACATTACGTTTTTCAAGACAAGATTCCGGCAGTCGATATCAATACATACAGCGTGATGCTCAGACACTACAGGCGAGCCATGCCATTACTATTAGCAGCTTTTGGTAAATATATTGATGACTTAGGAGCTAAAAGGGCTTTCTGTTTGGTTGATCGTGAAAACAAAGTTACTCAGAGGATGTATCATGATGATTTCCACTTCTTATACTCAACTACATTTGAGGAGCCGATAGTGTTCCCTTCTTTCCTCAATGGATTGAACCAGCAGCCAGTTGAATGGAAGATGATGGAATGGAATGAACAAACGATTAAGTATTATTCTGAATTGCACCGAATGATAACTATAGAAACGAAATAAAGCACCTAATAGTAAGTATTTATATGGCGGTGGTGCCCAGAAAACATCGTAAGGATTCAGTTCAATAGCTGTAAGTATATCCCTGACGTATTGTTCAGTAATTTGCTGAATTTGAACTCAGCTGGTAATGCCATCGATGTAGCACAAAGATTATTTTGTGAAGGCAAAAAATTAACGAGACTATGGTAGTATAGTTTTGTCAGCTAAAGGTTTAGAAGTTCTTTATGCTGAACAGTAGCAATGCTGTTGTGTAGTAGGAATTTACCTAGCCTTGAAGCTACCTTGGTGAATTGCACCAGTCAAATCTTACTTTTTTATTGATGGAGATTAGCCAACATGCTTACTGAATTTCAAACCAAGAAATGGACGCATTTGTTTAATATTTATGATACTAATAATGATGGTGTTGTAACCAAAGAAGACTTTGAGATTAAAGCCCAGACAGTGGCTAAATTACATAATCTTGAGCCGGGATCCGCTGGTTATGACAAGATGTATGCCGAAGTCATGGCTGATTGGGATCATCTCCAAAAAGATGTAGATAAAAACAATAATGGTGAAATTAGTTTAGATGAGTGGCTCGAACATGGTTACACTCGAATTACCAGCAACGAAATGTACGAGACTGTAAAAAAAGAAGCTGATGAGGTTTTCGAGCTGTTTGATCAGAATGGAGATGGTGTTATAAGTCCTGAAGAATTTTCTAATTTGATCAAAGCCTGGGGAGTTAGCGATGAAGAATTAGAGATTGCTTGCTCTAAGCTAAATCTGAAAGCAGGTAACACTTTGTCTAAGGATCAGTTTAAAGACTTGCTTGAACAATTTCACAAAAGTGATGACCCAGATTCTCCTGGTAATTATCTTTTCGGTTCTTTCTAAGCTCGATCGCTTTTAGCGTGGCCGTAGGCCAATCGCGTAGCGTGACCAAAGGTCAATCGCTTTTAGCGTGGCCGTAGGCCAATCGCGTAGCGTGACCAAAGGTCAATCGCTTTTAGCGTGGCCGTAGGCCAATCGCGTAGCGTGACCAAAGGTCAATCATTTGATATTGTAGATCTCGTAGGGTGCGTTAGGCGAAGCCGTAACGCACCATTATTTTAAGCCGTAACTAACTTTTTGAGTTCACAGACCCTGAAGTTTCAGAACTACCCTTACCTTCTAAGAAGCAACCACAACCATATTTTTCGGTAAAATTAAGCTAAATTTCAAAGGTAAACGTCAGGATAAATAATCGATGCTCAAATTCTACTACAATCCCCTCTCGCCCAATGTTCGTCGTGTCTGGCTAACCTTACTAGAAAAAAACCTTACCTTTGAAACAGTATTAGTTAAATTAGATGGCGATCAATTTCAACCAGAGTTTTTAGACATTAACCCATTTCATCACATTCCCGTTCTGGAGGATGACGGTTTGCGGTTAGTAGAATCCTTGGCAATTATGGACTACTTGGAAGCCAAATATCCCACACCTGCGCTGCTGCCAACTTCACCAGAGGCATTAGCCAAAGTACGCATGGTACAATTGTTGACAGCTAATGAGCTATTTCCCCCAGTAGTTCAACTAATCTGTCAAAAGGAAGACTCACCACAATTTACACGAGCCAAGCAGAAGCTAGATACAGTACTCAAATTTTTATCCGAGTTATTAGGAAACAGCCCTTACTTTGCTTCGGACCAGTTAACCTTAGGAGATATCGTTGCTGGAGCAGCAATATCGTTATTGCTGAAGTTAGAGATTAATCTTACTGATTATCCTAACATGGATCAGTGGTTTAAAAGATTGATGCAACGGGAACCATGGCAGAAAACAGAATTGAGTGCAGAAGATTTTGAAGAATTTAAGCGGCGAGTAAAAGTTCTGGTAAAACTCCGTGCTCGTGAACTGATTGGGGGAAATAAAACACAGTAAACTCAGCTTGCGATAGGGTATAGCGCTATGGGCAAGTCAGAAGTCAGAAGTCAGAAGTCAGAAGTAAGTTATGACTAAGTTTTGGAGTTTAGGAATGTCAAACACCCTAATGCGTAGTGCTATATGAGCTATCAGCTATCAGCCATTGGCCAAGCTACACCGAACAGCTTTTGAATAAGATAAGCTGACGGCTGACCACTGACCACTGACCACTGACTGCTGACCGCTGATAGCTTACCCACTAACACTCATCCCCTTGACTCTCCACTAAACTAGAGAGTTTATCCTTTAACCGTAGGGTTAGAGGATATCATGACACAACAAAGCTTTCGTTTACAAGGAATGAGCTGCGCTGGTTGCGCCAGACGCATAGAAACCCTGATTCAAAGGGTTCCAGGTGTAGTAGAGTGCAGGGTCAATTTTGGTACAGAAGAAGCTAGTATTACCTACAATACCGAGGAAAGTAACCCCCACAAAACTAACCAGCAACTAACCAAACTGATTCAACAGACAGTGAGTGATGCTGGCTACCAAGCTTTCCCGATCGAGGATATCAGTAATGAGCCTGATGATCTCGAATGGCAACGTCAAGCCGAAACCCTTGACCTAAAACGAAAATTCATTGTCGGTGCTGTGCTTAGTACTGTGTTAGTGATTGCTTCACTACCGATGATGACAGGATTATCTATCCCCTGGATTCCATCTTGGTTACATCACCCTTGGCTACAGCTGGTCTTAACCACACCGGTTCTGTTTTGGTGTGGACAGTCTTTTTTGACTGGAGCATGGAAAGCCTGGAAACACAAAACAGCAGATATGAATACCCTAGTCACCCTTGGGACTAGTGCTGCCTATGTCTATTCTCTGTTTCCCACGGTGTTGCCCCCGGTTGTTTTGAAATCATTCCTACCCCAAGGGGTAACTCTCCCTGTGTACTATGAAACCACTGCTGTAGTGATTACCCTGATTTTGCTAGGGCGATTGCTAGAACACCGGGCTAAAGGACAGACATCTCAAGCAATTCGTAAGTTGATGGGATTACAAGCTAAAACCGCTCGTGTGATTCGCCATGGTCAAGCGCAGGATATTCCCTTGGCCCAGGTGCAAGTTGGAGATGTGGTATTAGTGCGTCCAGGAGAAACTATTCCGGTAGACGGCATAGTTATGGAAGGAGCTTCTAGTGTGGATGAAGCCATGGTGACAGGAGAAAGTGTTGCGGTCAAGAAACAGCCGGGGGATGAAGTGATTGGAGCAACGATTAATAAAACCGGTAGCTTCCAGTTCCAAGCGACTCGGGTCGGGAAAGATACCGTACTGGCACAGATTGTTAAGTTAGTACACCAGGCTCAAGGGTCTAAAGCACCGATTGAAACCTTAGCGGATCAGGTGACAGGTTGGTTTGTGCCGGTAGTGATTGCGATCGCAATAATCACTTTTGGAGTTTGGTGGATAACCACGGGAAATCCTACCCTAGCCATGATTAATATGGTGGCAGTGTTAGTGATTGCTTGTCCCTGTGCTTTAGGTCTAGCTACTCCAACCGCAGTGATGGTAGGGACGGGTAAAGGTGCAGAAAACGGGATTTTAATAAAAAATGCCGAGAGTCTGGAATTGATTCATCAACTGCAAACTATCGTGCTAGATAAAACCGGAACCCTAACGGAAGGGAAACCTACGGTAACGGATTTTATTACAGTTGGAGGCATCTATGACTCTTCGTCAGAACTGGGCAGCTTTACCGGCAGCAATGAAATCAACTTGCTGCAACTAGCGGCAATAGTGGAAAGTCATTCGGAACATCCCTTAGCTGAAGCAGTGGTGCGCTATGCCCAATCTCAGGGAATAGGATTGCAATTACCAACACCAGAGAATTTTACTGCTGTTGCTGGCAGTGGGGTACAGGCAATGGTTGATCACAATCATCCCCTCTTATCTTCCGAACCAGCAGGGGGTGGGCTAAAGGGCAAGAGATTGGTGCAGATTGGGACAAAACGATGGATGGAAGAATTAGGGATTGACACAGATGTGACGGTGCAACCGAATCGGTCTTTAGCAGACTATCAGGGGGATTGGGAGGCGAGCCGTAAGACGGTAGTTTGGATCGCAGTTGATGGTAAAATTGAGGGGATTTTGGGTATTGCTGATGCCCTCAAACCTGCTTCAGCTGAGGTGGTGAAATCCTTGAAGCGGTTGGGATTAGAGGTAGTAATGCTAACGGGAGATAATCAACAAACTGCTGATGCGATCGCAAACGAGGTTGGCATCCATCGGGTATTTGCTCAAGTCCGACCAGATCAAAAAGCTAGCATGATCTCTACTCTCCAAAAAGAAGGCAAAACTGTAGCAATGGTAGGGGATGGGATTAATGATGCCCCAGCTCTGGCTCAAGCAGACGTGGGGATTGCCATTGGTACAGGTACTGATGTTGCGATCGCAGCCTCTGATATTACCCTAATCTCGGGAGATTTACAAGGCATCATTACAGCCATTCAACTAAGTCGTGCTACCTTCAGCACCATTCGCACTAACCTCTTTTTTGCCTTTATCTACAATGTACTAGGAATTCCGATTGCGGCTGGTGTGTTATTCCCGATCTTTGGCTGGTTACTCAATCCCATTATTGCTGGTGCAGCGATGGCATTTAGTTCAGTATCTGTGGTAACTAATGCATTGCGATTACGGAATTTTAAGCCCATTTCTGGGTTATGAGACACTGTTATTGGTGGGTTACGGCGGATAGGTCGGTTAAAAGGTCAGCTTTTAGAGTATTCGCCGCCTAACCCACCCTAGCATTGGATGTAAGTAATCTAACCAGCTGTTTGTGTGAGCTACTGTCTCAATCCCAACTGCCCTAAGCCTTACAATCCTGATGGCAACAAGTTTTGCCAAACTTGCGGCACTAAACTCTTGTTAGGACAGCAATACCGCCCTATTAAGCTGATTGCAGCAGGAGGCTTTGGCAGAACGCTTTTGGCCATCGACGAGGGAAAAGCGTCTAAATCCTACTGTGTGATTAAGCAATTTTACCCCCAAGGTAATAATCATCCTACCAAAGCTGCTCGATTATTTCACCAGGAAGCCTTGCGCTTAGAACAGTTGGGCAAACACCCCCAGATTCCTGAACTCTTCGCCCATTTTGAACAAGATCATCACTGGTACATAGTTCAGGAATTTATCCATGGGGAAAATTTAGCTCAAGAGTTGGCAGCAACTGAACCATTCCGAGAAAGTCAGATTCGTAGACTCCTGAGTCAGTTGTTACCAGTGCTGCACTTTATCCACCAAGGTAAGGTAATTCATCGGGATATCAAGCCAGAGAATATCATTCGTCGTCGTATCCTCCGCCCCAGTGCTAGGCAGGAGGTTATCACTCCCCCAGACCTGGTACTAGTAGATTTTGGTGCAGCGAAGTATGCCACAGCCACTACCTTAGCCAAAACTGGCACAACTATTGGTAGTGCTGGTTATGCGGCTCCGGAACAAATCTTTGGTAAAGCAGTATTTGCCAGTGACATCTATAGTTTAGGAGTCACCTGCATTCATTTATTGACCCAAACTCAGCCATTTAATTTATACGATCCGATGGAAAATGGCTTTGTCTGGCGGGATTTTTTGGTCAATAATCCCGTCAGTAGACAATTGAGTCGGATTCTCGACAAAATGATTCAGAGTTCCATCAAGCTCAGGTATCAATCCGCGATCGCAGTGATGGACGATTTAGGAATCACCCAAGAAACCGAAGCTGGTCTTACCTGGGAGCCATTCCACCGTAATCAACTAACTCCCCAATCCACTGGTAAAACTAATCTAAAAACTAACTCTAGGCCACCAAGAGGTAATCCCAGGATTATCGTTTTTGCAGCAACCACTCTCAAAGGTCATTCCGATGAAATTTATTCTGTAGCCTTTAGCCCTGATGGACGTACCCTAGCCAGTGGGTGTAGGGACAAAACTATCAAGTTGTGGGAGTTGAAAACAGCCTGGGAAATCCTTACCTTTGGAGGTTGGTTTTCTAAGCATTCCGCTGAAGTACGTGCTGTAGCATTTAGTCCTAAAGGCAGGAGTCTTGCCAGTGGTAGCGCTGACCACACCATCAAACTCTGGAATGTCCGTACTGGTAAAGAGATGTTCACCTTCACAGGGCATTCCGGTGAGGTTAATTCCATTGCCTTTCACCCCCAAGGATACCACCTTGCCAGTGGCAGTAGTGATGGCACCATTAAGCTTTGGGATGTTCGTAGCCTTACGCAGCTCACTACTCTGACCGGACATTCATCATGGATTCATTCAGTAGCCTTTAGGCCAGATGGAAAAATCCTTGCTAGTGGTAGTGCTGACGCTACCATCAAGCTGTGGAGTGCCTTAAGTGGTCAGGAAATGCACACCTTTGAAGGGCATTCAGACCAGGTGCTTGCGATCGCTTTCACTCCCAATGGACAGACCCTAGCCAGTGCTAGTGCTGACGGTACTATCAAGCTTTGGGATATTGGCACTGCCCAGGAAATTACCACCCTCAACGGACATCTAGGTTGGGTTTATGCGATCGCATTTGACCGTAGTGGCCAAATACTCGCTAGTGGTAGTGCAGATACTACTATAAAGCTATGGGATGTTGATACAACTCAAGAAATTGGCACTCTCAACGGTCATTCAGACACCATTCATGCTCTTGCTTTTGGTCCGAATAACAGAACTCTTGCCAGTGGTAGTTTCGATAACACCATCAAGATTTGGCGCTAGGTAGCTAGGGGGCAACAGGCAATAGGCATGCAGGCAAAATACAAAAGGCAATAGGCAATACGATGATTAAGAACTAATAATTATACTTACGGTAAACATAATAACAAAAGCAAATTTTAAATACCAATGCAACTAATATCTGAAACCAAATATTATTCTACAGAAGACTATTTAAAACTAGAAGAAACAGCAGACTACAAGATTGAATATCGGGATGGAGAAATTATACCAATGACTGGTGGTACTACCAATCATAATCAAATTGCCCTTAATATTGCTACCCTTTTCAAACTTGGTTTAAAGGGAAAACAGTACAAAATTTATATTGGTGATGTGCGTTTGTGGATACCTCGTTACCGTCAGTATACCTATCCAGATGTTATGGTGATTCAAGGCGAACCGGTTTACACAGGTAAGGGGACAACTACAGTAATGAACCCGATGTTAATTGTCGAAGTTTTATCAAACTCTACTAAAAACTATGACCAAGGTGATAATTTTTTATACTATCGTTCTATCTCAGAATTCAAAGAATATATTCTAATCGAACAAAGTGAGTATCGTCTACTGCAATATAATAAAACTGCTACCAATCAATGGCAGTTCACTGAGTATGAATCAGAAAATTCCGTTATTTCTCTAAATTCCTTAGAGTTAAGCGTTTCTTTTCAAGATATTTACGAGGGAGTAAATTTTCAACTTACTCAAGATTAATTTTTTGATTAATCATTAAACTTGCTCCCTTCTGTACTATTTAAATAGTAAAGCTACCCTAAACCAAACAACCTTCAACCTTGGCCAAAAGGCCACGCTACGCGAACAACCAAACAACCTTCAACCTTCAACCTTAAACTGTCAACCTTGATAATGACTAGTAATTTTTTTAGCACAAAAGAAAAGTTCTTTGATCTGTGGGCACCAAACTACGACATCCTGTTCACCACAGTATTTTACCAAGCACTCCATAAACGGCTGTTAGAGTTTGTAGAACTCACAGATCACCCCAATGTATTAGACCTTGGCTGTGGTACAGGTCGTTTACTGAATCGTCTTGCTCAAGAGTTTCCCAATCTTCGAGGCACTGGGGTAGATTTATCTACTCAAATGCTCGCTCAAGCCCGACAAAAAAACCAGCATCGGCAGCGAATAATCTATAGAAAAGGCAATGCTGAATCTCTCCCCTTTGCTGACAGGGAATTTGAAGCAGTATTTAATACCATCAGCTTTTTACACTATCTCAATCCTCAACAAGTTTTTTCAGAAGTTAGTCGGGTCTTGGAACCCAAAGGACATTATTACTTAGTAGACTATACTGTTAGAAAGAGAAAAAAGTCTTTACCAATTTCCCCTAACCAGATTCGTTTCTATAGCCGACAGCAACGGGAAGAATTTGGCCAGGTAGCGGGTTTGTCATGCTTAGGACATCACCATCTCCTCGGACCCGTTGTGCTAAGTATCTTTGAAAAACATTAATAACTATTCCCTCTCCCCATACCTCCAATACATTCCAAAACTCCCTACTCCCTACTCCCTACTCCCTACTCCCTACTCCCGATTCCCTACTCCCTACTCCCGACTCCCGACTCCCTAACTAAAGCGCTATAACTACTGAATCACCTCATAGCACTCTGCCACAGATGCCCGTTTTTCCATAGCAGCCACCAGTGCTTCATAAGATTCCCAGTGTTCAGTAATCATACTAGTCGCTTGACGCTCAGCCCATCGTGCTTTCACTGAGTACTCACTAGCAGAAAAACCTAACCCTTCCAAAGCATCTCGGAGTTTTTCGCAGTCTTCTGCTCCGCCCTCAACACTCTCATAGACTATAGTTTCCGCAGCAATGCCTGCCATCCAAACCGTGCAAAATCGATCTAAGGTTAATCGCATTTCCCGAATACTAGAAGCCTTAGCCGATAGTGCCTCAGTATCAAACGTCACACCACCATTACCCAGTTGTCCCTGCTTCAAAGCTTCCCAAGCACTTAAGGTGTAACCAGTGATTGGAATACCAAGTAAGTAAGCCACCAGAAAATGACCCGCTTCATGGCGAATTATGCGTCCGCGATGTTCAGGATTGGTACTCGCCAATACATCTAACAGCAGCGTTAACCCTTTCCCTTGGAAGCTGAAGCCATCTAGGGTAACAAGACTCAAGACACCAAAAGTAGTTACCGCAGGGATTGCCGGAGAAATATTCAACAGTGGTCCTAGCAAAACCGAAAGGGTCATGCCAAAAACACCAATAGCAATTAAATTCAGCGCAATTTGTTGCATTTGTTCTTGGTTACTTGTTACTTCATTGTTAGTTATATCATGTTTTTGGTAACAATTATGAATAGTAGGAAATAGGAAACAGGGAACAGGGAACATGGAATAGGGAATAGGGAATAGGGAACATGAAACAGATAACCGACAAATAGTAGGGATATTAACTACTTTTTATAAACAAATTTTTTGGATAAATGTTTATATAAACATGAGATAAAATTTTTATGATTAATTGCAATTTTTACTGTCCATCCAAGTATCCAAGCCTTTCATCCTTGATATTTAAACCTTGGCCAAAAGGCCACGCTACGGAACCAGATAACCTACCCTACGGGAACCCTAAAGGTGAACAACTTTTAAGAATTAAGAATTAAGAATTAAGAATTAAGAATTAAGAATTTTACATTCTGCATTCTACATTCTTAATTCTGCATTCTACATTCTTAATTCTGCATTCTACATTCTTAATTCTGCATTCTACATTCTACATTCTACATTCTGCATTCTACATTCTGCATTCTACATTCTACATTCTACATTCTACATTCTGCATTCTACATTCTGACAGACAACCTTCATACTTGATCCTCAAACTTTGGTGTATCCGATGGAGGAGAAGGAGCAGGAGTAGGTTTCTTACCTTTGTAGAACGTTTCCAAGCTCTTGGTATCTCCCACAAACCTCCAGTGCCAAGGCTCATAACTAATTCCTTGGGGATTGTCTCTAGGAAAAGACAACTCAAAGCTGTAGAAAGCCGCATTCTTTTCCAACCACTTAAAGGCTGCCGTATTCTCAAACTCAGGATTAAGGTTAGTAGCTGGTGTCATGCCATCCCCAATATCGATCGCATAACCAGTGTGATGCTCACTGTAGCCAGGAGGAGCACTTACTTCAGCCCGTTTACTAGCCACCTGTCCTCGCTGTTCCTTTACTTGAAAAAACAGGTACTTTTGCTGTTCCACAGAACGGAAACCGGAAATTGGCACTAGGATTATCCCCTGTCTTCTTGCTGCTGCTGCCATTGCTTTGTATTTCCGAGCTGCTGCAGCCTCCAGTTTGATCCGGCCATCACGGGTAATTGGTTGCAGTTGTGAGCTTAGGACTTCAGAGTAGGGTAAGTGTCCCAGAATGTTATTACCATCATTCCCCCTAGTGTTTAGACTAGCTTGTGGATTCTGTGAACTAGCTTCTGTCTCACTTTGAGTCGATGTTGCTTCACCAGACTTGGACTGAGCTTCAGGAGTTGGTTCCATTGGAATCAGGCTAAAGGCGATTCCTCCTATTGCTAATAGTCCAATAATGAGTAAGGTAACCTGCCAACGAGACCGGGGTTTAATATCCTGTCTATCCCTTACTGCCTCGGGAATATCATCTACTGGTACCTCTGTTACCTCAGAAAGGTTTGCTGGTTCGCCCGGGAGACCTGCGTTATTCAATAGTCCACTCCTGCACTGACATCCAAATTATTACATTTATTTATTACATACTTATAGTTACTGAAAATCCCAGCAGTGTCAGCGGATCAACTGGATTACTTGACCAATCGTTCCAGAATTGTTATCGTAAAGATACGAGTTCAGCAACGGTAATGGCAAGGCACAAAACCTTTGACCCAGAAGATGTCCTAGAAAAAGCCATGGAAACCTTTTGGCTTTATGGCTATGAAGGAACCTCAATGCAGGACTTGGTCAAAACCATGGGGATTAACCGAGGCAGTCTATACGACACCTTTGGTGACAAACGTTCCCTATTCCTCGCTGCGATCGCTCATTACAATGATACTTGTGTTAAAAATGCGATCGCATCCCTAGAAGCCCCCACAGCCTCAAAGCAAGCCATTATCGACTTTTTCTACAACCTCATCGAAGGGGCTGTAGACGATAAAGACCATCGAGGCTGCTTGCTCACCAACACCGCTGTTGAACTGTGTCCCCACGATCCACAGACTAAATCCCGGATTACTGCTAATTTGCGCTCAGTGGAAAACGCTTTTAAAAAAGCCTTATCCACAGCAAGGGAGCAAGGGGAAATCACAACCAACCATGACCTTCAGGCATTAGCCCAATATTTCACCAGTAGTATACAAGGGTTGCGGGTTATCTCCAAAGTCAACCCAGACCCAGAAACCCTAAGAGCTATTGTCAAGGTCATACTTTCCGTTCTCGATTGAGAGAGTAAATTGACAGAGTAAATTGACAGAGTAAATTGACAGAGTAAATTTTTTTGCTCTTAATTGGAACGATTGTTCAAATATCATCTAACCAGGAGGAAATCATGACCTTAAGCCAAGACTTGATTAACCTAAATACCCAGCTTCGCGCTAAGCAACCAGAAGAAGCCAAAGCCATCATGGCAAAAGCAGGGGAAGACCTCGCTAATTCTGGCATTGTAGACAATAGCCTCAATGTTGGCGACAAAGTCCCTAACTTTACCCTGCCTAATGCTGTAGGTAAACTGGTAGAATTGCAAGACCTACTAGCCATCGGAGCCGTAGTCATTTCCTTCTACCGGGGTCAGTGGTGTCCTTACTGCAACCTAGAATTACGAGCATTGCAGCAATTCTTACCAGAAATTCAGAAATTAGGTGCAACCCTAGTCGCTATTTCCCCTCAAACTCCCGATAATTCCCTATCCACTACAGAGAAAAACCACCTAACCTTTGAAGTACTAAGCGATGTTGGGAATAAGATTGCCAAAGAGTTTGGTCTAGTCTTCACCGTACCAGAAGAACTCCGACCAGTTTATCAAAGCTTTGGCATTGATTTACCTGCCCACAACGGCGATGAAACCTTTGAATTACCCATTGCCGCCACCTATGTGATTAATTCCGATGGAACCATCACCCATGCCTTCGTTGACCTAGATTACACCAAGCGACTTGACCCAGAAGAGATTGTCAGGGCATTACAAACCCTGGCTGTAGCCGTATAAGTAGCTCAATAAAAATCGTAAGCATTAGCTGACGGCTGAATGCTTACGACACAGCAGCAATTCTTGATATCAAACTACTTAGTGCCAGCCTGTCTTCATACAGCAAATCAATAATGCTGAATTCATCAATATTTCAGTCAACAGTCAACAATCATTCCTAGTTTAGGAGAAATTGAACTATGTCAGAAACAGCCAAATATATTACCCTAAATTACGATAACTTTGAAACCGAAGTGCTCAACAGCTCCATTCCAGTCATAGTAGATTTTTGGGCACCATGGTGTGGTCCTTGTCGGGTAATGAATCCAATCGTCACTGAATTAGCCACAGAATTTGATGGAGTTGTCAAAGTAGGCAAATTAAATGTTGATGACTACGAACAACTAGCCAGCAACTATCACATTGAAGCAATTCCTTCCCTATTGTTCTTCAACCAAGGTAAAGTAGTTGATCGGTTGGAAGGTCTTGTGCGTAAAGCGACTCTGGTTGACAAAATTAATGCCCTAACTAATCTCATTTCTGTTTAAGGAGGTAACATAGGATTATCGGATAATGGGTAATGGTTAATAGTTTAAAGGTAATAGCTAATTGTCCATTACCCATTACCTTTAGGGAGTCAAAATTTGTGGCAAGCACTTAGATAAATTCAGGGATAAATTGATAGAAAATAATCATGATTGAGCTATATACCTTTTCCACACCTAACGGACGGAAACCTGCTATCATGCTCGAAGAAGTAGGACTTCCCTACACCGTTCACAAAATTGACATAACCAAGGGAGAACAGTTTACTCCCGAATATGTAGCAATCAATCCCAATAGTAAAATTCCTGCTATCCTTGACCAGGATACTGGTATCAAAGTTTTCGAGTCAGGAGCAATCCTAATTTATTTAGCAGAGAAGACAGACAAGTTGTTGCCAACTGATACAGCAGCAAGAATACAAGTGATTGAATGGTTGATGTTCCAGATGGCAAGCGTTGGACCAATGTTTGGTCAACTGAGTCACTTCCGACGCTTTGCCCCAGAACAGATTCCCTATGCTATTGATCGCTATGAAAAAGAAACCCTACGTCTGTTTGGTGTCTTAGATCAGCAATTAGCAAAACAGGAATTCATTGTTGGAGATTACTCCATTGCCGACATAGCTACCTATCCTTGGGTAGCTGCCTATGAGTATTTGGGAGTCACCCTAGATAACCATCCCCACCTCAAACTTTGGGTCGAGACAATGCAGCAGCGACCCGCTGTGGAAAGGGGCATGGCAGTTTAAAGGTTTGTTGAAAGTTGAAAGTTGAAAGTTGAAAGTTGAAAGTTGAAAGTTAAAAGTTGAAAGTTAAAAGTTGAAAGTTCAACCTTGGCCTTTCGGCCACGCGTTCGCGTTCAACCTTCAACGTTATTAATCCTAGGTGGGCAGTGCCTATCAAGCCTATTAACAGCTGATCTGATCTGTCTGGTGCACTGCCCACCCTACATGAACTTACTGAAACTCAAGGATCTACTTTGATTGAACAATTTAAAAGTAATAATTCTGAGTTAAAACTCTTTGAAATAGGGGATGATAAGAGCTACTTTATAAAGTAACTATAAAGAGCTCAAATCCCTTGACAGATATGGATTTCAGGGAACAGGGCTAAACCGAGGCCGAATTCTTGAAAGCCTTGCAGCGCCATGGTTATAGCTTCGTTTACCAATCAGCTCTGAGAACTGTGATAATTAAGCGAATTTCGTTTAAAATTAAGAGCTGATAAACTTTGCTTACAAATATTACAAAACTTAGGTGTTTTTTATTACGCTGTAGATGTAGTAAAGCTCAAAAAAATCAAGTTTTTAGGCTAATTTATATTTCTTTTCACAGAGAAAAAAAGTCAGGAGTGAATCATGGTTACTTTCGCGGATTTAGGCACTTTCACCAGGAATTTCATCAGCCGCAATGGGGAGTTTAGGCTCTTAGACCGCACTGATGTGTTTAAGTTTAGGGTCTCAAACAACGGTCAAATTAAACTCAATCTATACAATATTAGTGCTGGTGATAATGCTAACTTCAGACTCTACCGGAACACTAAGAATAATGGCATCTTGGACTTTGGCAAGCAAAAGGTGGCTAGCTTTTTACAGGGTAGCAATGCTAACGATGTGATCAACTACAGTGCTAGCAGTGGGACTTACTTTGCCCAGGTCAGACCCTACGCTTCTGGTAGCAATGGCATTGTTTCCGATGATTTAGAGTTACCTGAAAGTACTACCACTACTGGAATTACTGCAACTACTAAACCAAATACCTATCAGCCCTTGAGCCCGAACCAAGTCTTTTCCCTCAACAGCAATCCAGACGCAGACCACGTTATTTACCTTGACTTTGATGGTCATACTACCACAAATACCCCATGGAACCAGAACTTCGGGAATTCCATTGTGACCCCTGCCTATGACACGGATGGGGATACTTCAAATTTTTCCACTGCTGAAACAGAGACCATTTGGCGCATTTGGCAACGGGTGGCCGAAGACTTTAGTCCCTTTAATGTCAATGTGACTACTGCCCAACCGTCCGATGACCAACTCAAAAAAACTAGTAATAGTGATTCCCAATGGGGCATTCGCGTTGTGATTGGGGGAGATGGTTCCTGGTTTCAAGAAGGTACCGGTGGTGTGGGTTATATTAATTCATTCAACTGGAACAGTGATACCCCCACCTTTGTTTTTTCAGAGAATCGCGCTGGAGGCAGTGAGAAAGCGGTGGCTGAAACTATTAGCCATGAGGTAGCTCATACCTTGGGTCTTACACATGACGGTAATTTAACCAACGAGTACTACAATGGTCATGGCAATGGCAGTGTCGAAACAGGGTGGGCTCCTATTATGGGAGAGGGCAACGATAGAAATCTAACTCAATGGAGCAAGGGTGAGTATATCGGTGCCAGCAACCAAGAAGATGACCTAGACATCATCACTGGGCAAAATGGTTTTGGCTATCGCCTGGACGATTATAGTAACAGTCTCATCGGTGCAGCAGCGCTATCTTTCAATGATGGTCAGGTGGAAACTTATGGCATTATTGAACAAAATAACGACATTGACTGGTTCACGTTCAATTCAACAACGGGCAACATAGCCCTAGATATTCAGCCTTTTGAGCGAGGACCTAATTTAGACATTCTGGCTAGGCTATATAATGCTTCCGGTCAACTGATTAGCTCTTCTAATCCCATCGGTTCTCTGTCCGCTAGCTTTAATCTTAACCTCTATCCAGGACAGTATTATCTAAGCATTGATGGTACTGGCCAAGGAAACTTAGTTACCGGATATAGTGATTACGGCAGCTTAGGACAATACTCTATTACTGGGACGGTTGCTTAGACTCTGCAATCTAATGCTTTAGAAACTTTCTTCAACATCTTCTGATATCAAAGGGGATGTTGAGAATTTAGACGAGTTTAACGCTTCCTCACCCAACTCCGAAATTATGCTACCAACTGCAAATAATCTTTGGTGTCCACCTCTGCTAAAAATACCTCAATTTACCCTATAGGTAAACCAGGAAAAGCCAAACTTTATTGACAAAGACTATATTCTCGATATCGTAACTGATAAATCTCAAAAGATTCACCATCATAACGCCAAACTTCTGAAACCCCTAACTCTGCATACACAGCAAAACGGTTCATAGAACTACTGGTAATATCAATTTATACTACTAAATCTGGAGCTGGAGCGGGGGAGCATGTCAACTTTGTAATTAGGTACATAGATCCCCCCTAACCCCCCTTAAAAAAGGGGGGAATTAGATTGAAAAGTCCCCCTTATTAAGGGAAACGGGGGATCTGAATCAGGGATTAACAAAACTGACATGCACCCCTGTAGCGGTTTCTAAGTTAATCCTTTTTTTGCCCTTAATTAGGCTAATCTTTTGGATATAAAAGTTTTTAGAGAACTTCGGAATAGGGAATAGGGAATAGGGAATAGGGAATAGGGAATAGGGAATAGGGAATAGGGAATAGGGAATAGAGCAGTTGGCATTCAACATAAGTATTGATTATTGCAAATATATAAGTGGACTGTATCTTTTTTGTCCAATTTTATTAATTAACTTATAGGCAAATGGCTAGATCACCTACATTCAATGTTCTTAACCCTACTCCCTACTCCCTACTCCCTACTCCCTAAAACCCAGAACAAAATTACCTCAACCAATTGAGAACTGCTATCTTACTTCAGCGTCTCCTTAAACCTATCCTCAAACTGATCTTTAGTGATCTTGCCAGCTTCTAGGTCTTCATAGAGGGTTTGAATTTTTTCTGCCAGCTGCTGATCTGCATCTGGGTCTTCAAGCAGGGCTTTTTGCTTTTTCTTAAGGGGACGAAACAACCAAGGCTCGATAAATCCTGACTTCGGTTCTTGCCATAACCCTTTTCCTTGGCGTTCCGCATCTGCCTCTGCCAACAGAAGAGAGATAGCCATCTCACGAGGGCACTTACTAAAATAATCGTAATAAATCAGTGCTAATCCTTCTTTGACTAAACTATGCTGAAGAAATGTGCCATCCAATAAGTAAACTTCGCCAATCCTACGATTGTAGCGAGTGTCGATGTCGGTAATTCTCAATTTAACTTTATTACCATTTTCTTCTACCAACTGTTTGACCCAGTCTTTACCTTCGTTGCCCCACTTAAATTGACTTTGATAGAGGGCATTGTCCTGATTTTTATCCTCAAGTTTTTTGTAACCCCACCCCTTAGGAGTTTCTGGTGCATCAATGTAAACGAAGCGCACTGTAATCTCTTCTCCGGAGCCATCAATCACATCAATGGTGTCAGCATCGGAAACTTTCTTAACAGCGTAGGTCTCTAGGGACTCAAAGTATGGCGGTACTTGAGGAGCAACTGACCCTACTTTACTTAAAATTTCACTAATCAAGTCTGTCATGGCGTAAATCGTATCAGGACTCAGATAAAAGTAATCGGTGAACAGGCCATCAGTGCCTCAAATCAACAGCCGATGCTATTCTAGATTTAAGACTAACCATAGCAAAACACTTACTGGCTGTCCATTCCCTTCAATAATCCCACAACGGGAGCAACGCCAGATGAGGGAGGTCACTTATTTCCCTGTCCGTTCCACCAGTAACCTTCAAGACAGGTGTTACCAGATTGATATATCATAGGAATTCGTGATAATTGTTAAAAACAACACCAAATCGAGAAGCGTTGCTGGTGATCAGGGATTTCTTGATCTCAAACCCAGTTGAAACCCCTTGTGTACAAGCGGCGGGGATAAAAACAAGTTAGGGGCGTGATTCCCCTTGTCTACTAAATTTGTGACGAGGAATCATACACCTCAAAAGCTAGTTGACTAGATAAGGATTTTCTAGCAGTGTTTGGTGCTGAAAAAAAAACCTAGCTGGCTCCCCATCAGGCACTACATCAAGGCTTAAGTCTAATCAAAGTCAGCCTTGGAGTTTTGCTCCGGAGCGAACGGTACGATGTTTTCAATTATATGAAGACTTGATATCGTAGCTTGTTTCCTTCTTGCTTTAGCTGAGGGAGAGTTCAAGTTGGCAGTCGCCAGTTTTTCATCAAGGCTCTTAACTAACTGCTGCTTCCGGTTTTTTCCCATTTGCTCAATGGGTGATTCTGCTGTTTCTAGAACGTTTATCTATAGTTCTGTAAAGTACTCAACTGTAATACCCACTATTGGAGGAAAAACGATGATTCGAGAGTTCATGAACAGAAATTTTCGACACTTTAATGCAGCCGTGTGTGTTCAGGCGGCTGAAGGATGGGTGAAACACCTGGAATCTGGTAATAAAATGTTTCTGACTATGGCTGGTGCCATGAGTACAGCAGAGCTCGGTATCTCTCTGGCTGAAATGATTCGCCAAGACAAGGTACATGCCATTTGCTGTACCGGAGCCAATCTTGAAGAGGATATATTCAATCTGGTTGCCCACGCTAAATATAAGAGATTACCGGATTATCGTTCACTGAAACCAGAAGAGGAAAAGGCTCTTTTTGAGTCCGGTATGAATCGAGTTACTGATACCTGTATTCCTGAAGAAGAAGCGATGAGGAAAATTGAACGGCATCTGCTGAAACTGTGGAAAGCAGCTGATCAATCTGGCCAAAGCTTTTTCCCATACGAGTTCATTTATAAACTTATTGAAAGTCAAGAGCTTAAAGACTATTATGAAATTGATCCTCGTGACTCATGGGTGATGGCAGCATGGCAGAAACAAATTCCTATTTTTGTTCCTGGATGGGAGGATTCAACTCTGGGAAATTTCTTGGTTTCTGAAGTTATTAAAGGAAATATCAGTCGCTTGAATGTTGTGCGGAGCGGTCTTGAGCTGATGGTATTTCTTGTTAATTGGTATAAGGAAAATACCAGAGATTTTTCCATGGGATTCTTTCAAATTGGGGGTGGCATTGCTGGAGATTTTCCCATCTGCGTTGTGCCACTGATCCACCAGGATCTCAAGGAAGACTGTAAGTTGTGGAGTTACTTCGCCCAAATTAGCGATTGTACCACCTCATACGGTTCCTACAGTGGCGCACTACCTAGTGAAAAGATTAGTTGGGGCAAACTTGATACGGACACCCCTAGTTACGTGATTGAATCGGATGCATCAATTGTAGCTCCGCTGATTTTTAATTACGTCCTGGGTCAGTAAAATCATGTCCGGTTGAATACTTACACGCTTGTGCCCAATCGAAGCCATTTGGCAGAAGTAAAGGAATAAGGTTTAATCGGAGATGGTTTTTTATCACTAATTATCCGGACATGATATAAACCTAGAAGTGATTATTTAGGGTAGTTGCGTCAAAGCCTTTACCCCGCCTTCTTTCGTGAAGCGATCGCGTATGGGTTGGGTAGCGCTAATCCCGTTATATAGCACTAAGGTGGTTTGCAGTATAGAAATTTCCGTAGATAGGGCTATTGACCTAACACCTGCTGGAAATTTTCCCCATGGCAATTTCCTTATCCCCACTGCCCTAATAAATTGTATGATAATAGTTTTGGGAAATCTTTAGTAAAGATAGTACACAATATAGTACAGAGGAACTTATATGGCTCGATATAGAGGCCCGCGTCTGCGGGTGGTTCGCCGCCTGGGTGATTTGCCCGGCTTAAGTCGTAAAACACCCCGCCGTGCCTATCCCCCAGGTCAACATGGTCAAAACCGTAGGAAACGCTCAGAATATGCGATCCGTCTCGAAGAAAAGCAGAAACTCCGCTATAACTACGGAGTGACTGAAAAGCAGTTAATTCGCTATGTCCGTAAAGCTCGTCGAGCCACCGGTTCCACTGGACAAGCTTTGCTGCAACTGCTAGAAATGCGACTGGATAACACAGTCTTCCGCATGGGTATGGGAGGTACCATCCCAGCTGCTCGTCAGCTCGTGAATCACGGTCATGTTACTGTAAATGGTCAAGTAGTTAATATTGCTAGCTATCAGTGTCGCCCTGGGGATGTGATTGCGGTTAGAAACCGTGATCAATCCCGCCGTCTAGTAGAACGCAACTTGGAATTTCCTGGCTTAGCAAACCTTCCTAGCCATTTAGAGTTTGATAAGAACACCTTCACTGGGAAGGTGAATGGGATTATTGATCGGGAATGGGTAGCATTACAAATTAACGAGCTACTGGTGGTTGAGTACTACTCCAGGAAAGTCTAACCCGGGTTGAAAGTTAACAGGTTGAACGCGATCGCGTTCAACCTGACTAACCTGTAACCTAAAAAACTATCCGCCAATTTGTGACATCGTCCTTGTATATAAACCATCGGTACCAGAGTCTCTCTCCTTGAAATTGATTTCTGGTTTAATCATCAGCAACTGTCTGACCTGCTCTCTTAAGTCAGCGGTATCAACGCCGCTGCGTAGAGCAGTTTTTAAGTCAACTTGACCTTGTTCATTAAGTAGGCAGGGACGCAGCCAACCATCAGCAGATAGACGCATCCGATTGCAGCGATCGCAAAAACATTCTGACATCTGACTAATAAATCCCAGGGTGCCCTTGGCACCAGAAATCTGGAACACATCAGCTGGGCCATTACCCCGGACACTTGATTCTATCAAACCCCAGCGTTCACGAATCCGTTGCCGTAATTCTTCCGAAGGTACCCACGCCCGCTCACCAAATAGCTGGGAGTTCCCGATGGGCATAAACTCGATAAATCGAACGTGCCAGGAGCGGTCAATGGTTAGAGCAGCTAAATCCAGCACTTCCTGGTCATTAACTCCTGGAATTACCACCACATTCAGCTTTAACGGGTCAAATCCAACCTGATGGGCAGCTTTTATCCCTTCCCAAGTCTGTTCCCAGCGCGAACGTCCCCGATTGCCAATAATTTTGTGAAATGTCTCTCGATTGAGGGAGTCCAGACTAATATTAATCCGCCGTAAACCCGCCTGGTAGAGTTCCTTTGCCATACCAGCCAGTAAAAAGGCATTGGTAGTCATGGCTAAATCTTGTGTTTCGGGTAAAGATGCGATCGCTCTAACTAACTCCACTACACCTGGACGCAATAGGGGTTCACCTCCGGTGAGGCGAAACTTTCTAAATCCTACCGGGATAAACACCTCCTTGAGCAGAGTCAGCAGTTCTTGATCAGTGAGTAATTCTTGCCGTAGGATATAGTCAAGTTCTGCTCCTTGAGGCATACAGTACTGACAACGGAAGTTGCAGCGGTCAATCAAGCTAATCCGGAGATAGTCTACAGTATTCATAATTGCTGGGAGGATGGGGTTTCAAAGGGTTTTGGTAATAGGTTATACGTATTCCGGAATCTGTCTCTTAGCCCTTGTAGCTAATGCTATGCAGCATCTCTTCCCAAGAATCCAGTGATACTGCAACGGTTAGGGTGCATTCCTTTTCTTGCAAAGCCTATTATGTGACCCTCAAGGGATTGTCACAATTGCTTACTCATGGTGTCCTCCCGTACCTAAAATCGAGAAGAAACTACCAGTATCCTAGATTTAGGGGAAATGACCGACAAACCAGATTTTCTTCTATACGCACAACACGGATGGGCGGATAACTCTAAAGCGATGGCAAGCCTTGCCCAATCCTTAGCCACATCCCGCACTGCCATCATTACTCCCGATCTCGGTTGGTTCAAAACTTGGCTCTGGATAGAACCCCTAATCAACCAACTCGAACACATCGTCTTAGATACCATTGTCACTTATCCCCAAACACCAATCCGAATTATTGGTCATTCCATGGGTGGCTTAATTTGGCTAGAACTCCTCAGCCGTCACCGAGACTGGTGGTCACAAGTAGAATCCTTAGTGTTGATTGGTTCTCCTATTGGTGGTGCAGATCTAGCTAGAATTATAGACCCCTTTGGCATTGGTATTGGTATCGCAAAGGATTTAGGTATCAACCGCCGACAACTAGCAGAGTCCATTGGCGCAGTGATTCCCACATTAGTAATAGCTGGTGATAGTGATCATGGTAGCGACGGCACGATAACAATAGAGACAACCAAGTTTTCTCCTAGTCAATTCGTTTGTTTACCTAATCTGCGTCATGCTGCTCTCAAAAATCATCCGTTAGTCGCAGCAGAAATCCAGAAATTTTGGGCGAATCCAGTTATCACACAATCTCCTCCACCAGGAGACTTTATTACTAGCTTAATTCGACAATTACACTCAGTCCCAGGTATGACTGATGGTCATGGTCGAAATTTTAAGCGAGCCAAAACTTATATAACATTTAAAAATGGCATTTCCATTCGGACTTGGCAGAATCCTTTACTAATACACCATGTATTTGTAGCTAGCCCTGAAGGAGACTGTCTCTACAGTGGTTTTGTAGGTTGGATACATACTCAAGCCTTATATCAAACCCTTGGAAATATTATAGCAAAGGGAACAGGGAGCAGGGAGTAGGGAGTAGGGAGTAGGGAGTAGGGAGTAGGGAGTAGGGAGTAGGGAATAGGGCATCAAAAATTATCACAATTCCTACACGGATTAGTATTGTTAGTTTAAAATTGTTACTAAAAAAAATAATTAAAAAATTTATAATAAATCAATATTTACCTGGAATAATACCTTGCCGATAGTGAATGTAAGCAGAAACAAATTAATATCACACTGGATATTATAGGGATAAACAAATCTCAACAGACAGCAAATTAAATAGATTTTTGCCTCTTATTTATAAAAAAAAACTACCGCTAATGTAGATTTTATTAACATTACATAATAAGTAGGTTAAACACTATATAATACAAATAAAGTTAATCACTTATCAACTAGTTTGGGGATTTTTGGTAATTGGTAATCGGTAACTACAAATTACCAATTACCAATTACCAATTAGACAATGAAGAACTAAGCGATCGCAAATTTTACCTGGTTACATGACCACCTCCCTACCTAAATCTGGATATACCTTACCCGTATTCGCCTGTGCCTCAGCAATAGCCGCCCTCCATAAGTTACGCAACGACCAACCTGTGGAAACGGTGTCAGTGGACTTAATTAACCCTCCTGAAACCGTAGACATTCCCATTGAGCAAGTGGCTAGGATTCGAGAAGGGGTAGCGCTAGCTATCACTCACTCTAACCCTGGTGATAACCTTGACCTTACCCGTAATACCCCGATTTGGGCAGTCGTAGAATGGGGTTCCTCGGAGCAAACTGAATCGATACAGTTATTAGGGGGTGAAGGAATTGGACGACAAATCAATGCCGGAGGGAAACCAGCCATCTATGCTTACGCTAAGAAACTATTGCACCATAACTTGAGTTGTCTGCTAGTAGCGCCAGAGAAAATTCAGGTGACGATTATCTTGCCGGAAGGGCGGAAGTTGGCACAGCGTACTTCTAATTCTGCCTTTGGTGTAGTAGAAGGACTTTCCCTACTAGGAACTACTGGCATTTCCCAGCCTCTGAGTGCTCCTGGTCAATTAGCTGCTTACCAGGAGGAATTAAAAGCAAAAGCCAGCAAATTGCTAAAAGAGCAATCCTCCTCACATTCATCAACACTAGTGTTCTGTGTGGGAGAAAATGGCTTAGATTTGGCGCGAGGCTTGGGGATTAATCCCGAGCGGCTGGTAAAAACAGCTAATTGGCTTGGACCGTTGTTGGTAGCAGCTGGGTACTGCCAGGTGCCAGAAATTTTGTTATTTGGCTATCATGGTAAGTTAATTAAACTGGCAGGAGGAATTTTTCATACTCACCACCACCTAGCTGATGGACGACTGGAAATTATCACCGCTCACTGTGCGCAGTTAGGAGTACCAACCCCACTGATCAGGCAAGTATTTGGCAGTCAAACCACTGAAGCTGCTCTCAATTGTCTGCGTCAATGGGATCAGACTCAGGGCACTGATTGGGTCAATCAGGTTTATCATGCGATCGCATTAACCATTGACCAACGCTGCTTTGACTACATCCGCAAACACAGTGAGCACCATATCCAGGTAGGCTCTGTATTGTTCGATCGCGATCGCAAAATTATTGTTACCAGTCCCACAGGTTGCACATTAATTTCAAATTTGTGATAAATTTTTATAAATCTTAATACATTGGCGGGCGGATCTTGTAGCCGAACCCAATGTATGATAAATTAACTTGATTATCAGCTGAAACTTCGCATTTCAGGACATATAGACTGAAACCCTGAAAAATCTCATGACTAGAAGTCACGAGATTGTCAACAGACATACCACTGCCAGGCAGGTCTATGAAGTGCGTGTGGGAGTGGAAACTGACATAACCGTAAACAGATTGAGTTCTGTATCGTCGATGAGAGTCTACGACTCAGACTAACTGGTTAATGCCAGCGCTACCATCCACATCAAAGTGTTGGGGCGTTGAAGGATTAATTTACGGAAACCATCAGCTTTCAACCTATCTGTTCATAGCAATCAATTTATGCTGCCAAGAAGAACACCTAGGCAGCGACCTGTTCGTACATTCACACAACTAAACATGACGAACACAGCAGTAACCCTAAGGACCAACAAACTATCTTACCAGAAAGAGGCATTGGCTGTAGCCTCTCTAGCAGAGCAGTTGAATCGCCAGATGATTGTGATTCTGGACTTCGGCTCTCAATACTCGGAACTGATTGCTCGTCGCATTCGCGAGACTAACGTTTACTCCGAGGTGCTATCCTATCAGACCACAGCTGAACAGCTACAGCAGCTTCATCCCAAGGGCATCATTCTATCTGGAGGCCCCAATTCCGTCTATGACGATGGTGCTCCCCTATGTGACCCAGAAATTTGGAATCTAGGTATACCCGTGCTAGGGGTTTGCTATGGGATGCAGTTGATGGTGCAACAACTAGGTGGAACAGTTACCAGGGCAAAAAAAGCTGAGTATGGTAAAGCCGCCTTACTAATTGATCACCCCACTGACTTACTGAGCAATGTGCGAGACCACTCAACCATGTGGATGAGCCACGGGGATTCCTGTGTGACTTTGCCAGATGGGTTTGAAGTCCTTGCCCATACTCAGAATACCCCTTGTGCGACCATCGCTAACTATCAGAAAAAACTTTATGGCGTGCAATTCCATCCAGAAGTTGTGCATTCAACCGATGGTATTGCCCTAATCCGTAACTTTGTTTACAGCATCTGCGAGTGTGAACCCACTTGGACCACTGCTGCTTTTATCGAGGAAGCAATTCGAGAAGTGCGTGCCAAAGTTGGGGAAAAACGGGTTCTGCTGGCTCTGTCTGGTGGAGTAGATTCGTCTACCCTTGCTTTCTTACTCCATCGCGCCATTGGGGATAAACTAACTTGTATGTTTATTGACCAAGGCTTCATGCGCAAAGGCGAGCCAGAGCAGTTGGTGAAGCTATTTGAGGAAGAATTTTCTATTCAAGTAGAGTATGTAAACGCTCGCGATCGCTTTTTGGATCGCCTTGCTGGTGTCACTGACCCAGAAGAAAAGCGTCGCCGCATCGGTCACGAATTCATTCGCGTCTTTGAAGAAGAATCCCAACGTCTTGGTCCATTTGATTATTTAGCTCAGGGTACCCTATATCCGGATGTGATTGAATCAGCCCATACCAACGTTGATCCCAAAACCGGTGAGCGGGTAGCTGTGAAAATCAAGAGCCATCATAATGTCGGAGGCTTACCCAAAAACCTACGCTTCAAGCTGGTAGAACCATTACGCAAGCTATTTAAAGACGAAGTGCGCCAACTCGGTCGTGACCTCCGCTTGCCAGAAGCGATTGTGCGCCGACATCCCTTCCCCGGACCAGGATTGGCGATTCGCATCATTGGTGAAGTGACCCCAGAACGGTTGAATATTCTGCGGGATGCTGATTTTATCGTTCGAGATGAAATTCGCCGACAGGGGATGTATAACGACTTTTGGCAAGCCTTTGCCGTGTTGCTCCCAATACGCAGTGTGGGAGTAATGGGGGACAAGCGCACTTACGCTCATCCGATTGTATTGCGCTTTGTTTCCAGTGAAGATGGTATGACCGCTGACTGGTCACGAGTACCTTATGAGTTACTTGAAACTATTTCCAACCGGATTGTTAATGAAGTCAAGGGAGTTAATCGGGTAGTCTATGATATTACCTCCAAACCCCCTGGAACCATAGAGTGGGAATAGTTTCTTCAAAGCGTGATTAGTGATTAGTGATTAGTGATTAGTGATTAGCCATTCTTCATTGGTCAGATGACGTAAGCATTCAGCCGTCAGCCCTGAGCCATTCGCGTAGCGTGGCCATAGTCCAAGGCTCACGCTACTTGAGGTGCTTATTTTATTCAAAACCACCTCAAGTAGCGTGGCCACAGGCAAATGGCTGATACGCGACACGCTGATAGCTGATAGCTGATACCAAATCCGGTTATTATAGGTTACTTACCTAAATCCTCAAATCAAGTCTAGGCAAAGACTTTGATGGTTTTGAATATAGTCTTATTAAACCGGATTTGGTATGATAGCTGAATGCTTACCAGATGACTAATCACTAAACAATATAAAACCAAAGTTTCCAGTTTAGTGGAACTTCGGTTGATACACTATGGCAAAAGCAATAAGTAGTCGGACAAAATAAATCGCACTGTATTAAGTTTTGTAAAGGATTGATAAGTCTAACATTACGTGACCCGATGTCAATTTTCAAAAAGCAAGACCTAGAGCAGTTGAAAATCGTAAAAATCTTCAAAAAAACCGGCCATGAAACAAATTAAATCACTTCAATATAACCAGAATCAGACCGAAGCAAAATGACAGAATACTGAGCACATGAGAGTGATTAACTATCCAGTCATTTTCTTAAATCAAACCTCAAAAATTAATTAAATCTAAATCTTTTGACCGCCAATCCATTCCGATTTTGTCTCGTCTGAATACCTGCCATTACAGCGACTGCGCGCTTCGTATTCATCCTCAAACATTTGACCAGCTAATTCATCTTCTTTCAGTCGTTGCTACTCCTTCTCAATTCGATTGAGTTCAGGAGAATAACTAGGTAACAATAATATATAGCGCTACGCGCAAGTCAGAAGTTATAAGTCAGAAGTCAAAAGCAAGCTAGGACTAGGTTTCGGAGTTTAGGAATGTCCTAACAGTAGCGCGTAGTGCTATATAAAGTCCAAGACTCTCCCATTTATCATAATTAGATTTCGTTAATTTACTTGTATGAATAGAACCTTGGTCTTGAACAACAACAGTTATTTTTCCAGTTTTATTTAATCTTTATTCTGCTTGTACTGCTTGCCAATTCATTAATTTGATCTAACTTTCGCTCTCTTGGTGCGCGTTCACGCTTAGCTTTGAAAAAGCCCTGGGTCGCACCGCTTTTAAAACTTTTGAAAGCCAATCCATACTCAAAACTTTTTCCTCTTTATAATAGTCCACATATATTTAATCTTTTACCTTTTTTTTTACCCGGCTCGTAACTACTCAGAGCAAAAAGTAGAGCTTGTTGAGAAAGATGTAAATCACAAGCTCCATCAAGTTAATGGTATATGTATATTGCCAGCTGTTGCAGACAGCGACCAGCCAAAATTAGGGCTTGAAAAGATTGAGATAAATTACAAGCCCTTGAAGTATTAAGTAGATGGCAATCCAGGCGGATCGCGACCAGCATTAGACAACAGTTCACACAAACTGTTAATCGCCGACGAACCTTTTAACCGCTTAGTTTCTAAGAAGCTAAACATTTGAGCAACTAACGAGCGCGCCCCAATCACTTCTAGCTCCACCACTAACTTTGCGATGTACTACTACAGGACGCAACCCTCGCTCGGCATCATTGTTGTCCGGTTTAACTTCGTATGGGAGTTAAAAATGTCAGGGTAAACGCATCTAACTTAAGTAAGTTTTCAAAAATCTATATTTCTCAATTTTAACTAGTAACAATCAAGCGATTGGAGCTGACTAAAAATTTTTGACCGCGTCCTCCCTTAGTTCCCGAAATGTTAACTCATAAATTTGGGTGCATATTCGGCTTATTCTCTTGGATAAAACTTGACTAACAAGTCCCTAGTTATTTACTGGCAGATGCTAAAATTTTGACTAAATAGTTATTGTCCATAGCAGCACGAAGCGCGTTTCATCTTTAAACTTCCTTTAAAGCTGGCTTCTTGTTTCATTATATAGCAATCCTAAATGAATTGTGATAATTTTGTTCCCTGTTCCCTACTCCCTACTCACTACTCCCTGTTCCCTGTTCCCTGTTCCCTGTTCCCTTTGGTATATTTAAAGCTAAACGACTTAGTAAAGCCAAGTTTTCATGAGAATTATCCTTGCGAATACGACTACTCTCTTCAGAGAAGGTGACATCTAATATCCAATGTAAGCTGTTTTAAATCCCCCAATGACTGCGGATAGCTTTAGCAATTTTATCAGCATTATTTTCCAAACTACTTATGTAAAAACGAACTTCAGTGGTTGTTTTATTCCACAAAAGTCGCTCACTGTCTTGATGCAGTCGCGTTCAAACCATGAGCGGCTGCATCAAGACAGAGCCTTTCCTATATATTTTGAATTACTTCCCAAATTAGGGTAAGCGCAATATTAATGAACAGAAAACTGCCCTATCTTCAGTGATGCCACTTTTAAAAAATTATAAAGGTCTATTAGGGGATAGATAATTTTGCTCACTCAAGCTGGCGCAGCATCTCCAGTCGTTGGGTGTATATTTCTGCTTACGTCTTAAGAATAACGAATTTATCGAAGTGAAAAATTATCTTTGGATTCAATTAAATAATTTAGGCGTAACACCAGGATTATCTTTGTTTCTCCAAGGAGTTAAAGTGACAAAAACCCGTGGGTTTATAAGTTTTAATGTCCCTTGTAAGTGGCAACGTAAAATTAAGGGAATAGCCCCAAAAGAAGCCTGGTTTATTCTGACAAATCTTGAGAGCTTAGAGTTGGCGATTTCAGCTTATAAAAAAAGATTTGATTCGTTGGCGAAGCCTGGTGAGCGAAGCGAGGCATGGAAATGTTTAGAGATTTTAAGACAGGTGGTTATAATATAGAGGAGACTAAGGTTGAAGGTAAACGACTTATTTCTCTAGTTTTATTAATTGCGATAGCTTACACTTCCTCAACTATTCAAGGTCAGCATATTAAAGCGATGCAGCAAGGGAACAGGGGAGGCAGCGCGGTCTTGGGGGTCTCCCCCGGAGACGAAACCTGATTACGTTGAGCCTTTATGGTTGGTAGGCTATGCAGATGCATGGTTAAAACTTATTGATTAAGGCGAGCCTGTCTTACGGTAACTATCGTCAAAGGCGACGCTTGGCCGTAGGCCACGCCAAAGGCGAACGCGAACAAACCATGAGCGACTGCCGTGGTTTCCCCCGGAGACAAAACCTTAGATAGTGGAGCCTTTATAGTTAGCAGGTTATGCAGAAAAGGGTTAAATATTTTTTAATAAGGCGACCCTATCTTACGGTAAATTCAAACCATGAGCGACTGCATCAATACACCATTTTTCATTTGTCAGACACGCCAACGAGTTCTTAAAAATTAGTCATGAAGTCATTATCTCATATTTGGTGCTCAACTTAACCTGGGTTGTGTTTAGCACATTTTTGCTTATTTGTCAATCTAATTTAGATGCGTTTGCCCTGCAACTTATCCCAAGTTTACTTAAAATTAATACTTAAAATTAATAGGGCTCTCCTAGAGTGGCTATGATAAATTCTGATCAAATAAGCGCTATAGTGCTTGCCCAGTAATGCTTTGAGTGATTGAAAAATGCAATTTCAATAAAAATGTATTTTTATAGCGGTTTTTCCCCTAATGAGGTACACATATTTTTTTACCTTTTCCCTCTTCTGACTTCACTGCTCCGAAGTCCCTGCTCCCTGCTCCCTAAAACCCGAAAACTTGTACCTTACTAGCTTAAAAAACGCTATAGTTGATTGAATCCCTTGCTATTTAAGGGGTTAAGCTCATTTCAACTACTAATTTACTATAATCAGTCTAGGAGAGCCATTAATACTTAAAATTAATCAGTAGTAACTGCTTACCCTATTAATCATTAACTCCATCACCCGTCATCTCTTCAAAGGGTAATATCTTTTCTGGACGCGCAACTTAGTATGAGGATTAGGTATAGCAGGTGTTAGAAGTCTTAGCCGGATCATTTCTTAGTAACTTATTCAGCTGAAGTTGAGGCGTTGAAATAGGTGTTGCTGGCAGACCCAACAGACAATCTAGACTTTCTGGTGAGACTGTAACAAACTGTAAACCAGCTCTATAGTTTGCTAGGGAATTTCCTTTAGATTCTTTGCACCACATGACTTTAACTGTAGCATTCACTGTGTGATTTTGTGGCAAGAAAAACTGTATTTTGATAACTTGACCGACTGGAATAGCTTTTTCACTGTAAATGCTGCAACCTCCTCGACTAATATTAACGACTGGATGACGAGCTGAGAAGAGACCAGCCAATCGATAAGAAATGGAGGTCTGTTGGCGAGGTGATCTTCTTTTTTCTCGCATGCTGTTGGCATTAATCATACCCTTGACATTGGTTAAGTAAAACGTTTCCCTGTCTTGATGCAAAGCGCAAGTGGGGGTTTACCCCAAGACCGTAATGGTGCGTTTACAGTCGTCGAATTAAATTCGCCACGGGTCGCACCTCTGCATCGCTTTTTATTTGTCCATTGTCTCAACCCCAGGTTTACGCTATGGTTCATCTATCTGTTTGAATCTGTATGGTTTTTGTATGAGTTTAAGAAGACATGAGATAATCGTAAGCATTTAGCGATCAGCTCTGGTCTACTAAGCTTTTGAAGCAAGGAAAACTTAGGCATTTGGCTGAGGACCGTGAGTATATGATTATTCGTGGGACTTCCCTCAAGAACCTGATAGCTGATACGCGACACGCGCTATAGCTGAAGTCAGGAGGCTAGACACTGCTCAGCTGCATGACGCTGTTGTAATAATGGAGGACACAATCTATGGCTTATTTCTGGTTCAAGGCGTTTCACTTCATTGGTGTAGTGGTTTGGTTTGCCGGTCTGTTTTATCTGGTGCGTCTGTTTGTCTATCATGCAGAGGCTTCACAAGAGCCCGAACCTGCCCAAACCATTCTCAAAAATCAGTATGAGATTATGGAAAAACGTCTCTATCACATAATTACTACCCCAGGTATGGTGGTAACGGTAGCGATGGCAATTGGTTTACTGCTAACAGAACCAGAAGTGCTCAAGCAAGGTTGGTTACATATCAAGCTGGCTTTTGTAGCCCTTTTACTGGTCTATCATTTCTATTGCGGTAGGATTATGCGACGGCTGGCTGCCAATGAATGCAGTTGGACTGGTCAGCAGTTTCGTGCTCTCAATGAGGCACCTACTGTCTTGCTGATGGTAATTGTTTTACTGGCAGTGTTTAAGAACAGTTTGCCTACAGATATTACCTCTTGGTTAATTCTTGCGATGATTATAGTAATGGCTGCCTCAATTCAGCTGTATGCCAAAAAGCGGAAGCGGGACAAAGAGAAAAGCTTGGCTACCACGTCCCAAGCAGAGCCTCAGCTTTGATTATCAGCTTTGATTAATAGTCATTGGGGACCGATGTTAGTCCCCACAGCAAAGTATAATCCCAATAGGAAAGTATAATAAGGACTTAATGTTTTTCCCCTTGAAGTTAACCGTTTACCGTTGACTTGAACTGCATCGGCTGGGTAGAATGTCTCGTTTATTTTTACCGACTTAACTTATCAACCACGATTAACAAACAATCGATTACATCTTAGAGTTGCCTTATGTCTGCTATACCACTTAAATTAAATCTTAATGATGGTTCGGTGTCTTTTCCATTCACCGCCGATGCTGCCAAAAAATTGCAAAGTGAGCTTTACCAACTGATGCAGAGTCTGAAAGCTGCTGCTCAGGTATCTAGTGGTGGTAGACCCAAGCCTCAAAAACCGATGGAGTACCAATTTACTGGGGATGTCTTTCTTGAGATTTTCTGCAATCCCAATATCTATCCTTCTCCATTTGCGGCTATTGTCTTAATTACTCTCAGAGATGATCGCATCCGCTTGAGTACGGAAGCTGAACTGACTCGTGTGGTAGAAGATGTTAACCTGTATTTGGAACAAGTCAGCTGAAGGCTTGGGTGTCATTTCCAGCAACTGTTGTCGTGTCAGATCCTGCCTAATGTCTCTCAAGAAACTAAGGTCAGAGGCAACAGGCGGGTCAGAGGCAACAGGGGGAGATGGTTAAGATGGGGAAGAATTTGTTAACCGTTTCGGCTCTTCCATAGCAGATGCACTGCACGTCCGTGGGACGTTCTTAAGAAAAAATTTATGGGAAATCGTTAGTATAAATGAACTCCAACAATCTCCTGGAATTACTGCAAACTGGGTTTCGCGCCTCCTTGGGGGCAACAGCCTCTTTCGTTGAAACCCTGCAAGACCCTGACAAGCGTGAAGAAAGTCTGGCTCAGTTTCAGTCAGATTTCAATCAACAGATGACTGAGTGGGCGGAAAAAGGAGAGACTACTGAACTTGAAGCCCGACGTTTTATTGAGCAGATGTGGAATCAACCAGGTAATTCCGTGGATCCACCGACAACAGGTACCTCCAGTGATCCTACTGCACCATCATCTAACAATCCTGTTCAGTCCAATGCACAGGATGATATTGAGGAACTGACAACACAACTTGCTGATCTTCGTAAGGAGTTAGAGGAGTTGCGTAAATCAGACAGTAATAGTTAGATTTACGCGGAGCGTGAAAAAACTCAGGTCTGAGTGGGAGACTAGAGCGGGAGCCTAATAGGCAAGAAATCAAGCACGGGAAACAGAAACTCCGCTCAATCTCTGACATTTCTGTTCCCATCTAATAGATTTACCCACTCAGCGCTGAGATACCATCAACTCAAGGCTTTTTACTAAAAATGGCAGCTTTGTTACTCCCCAACACCATTCCCTGAAGTTTGCTGAGATCTACTCAACCGCTGACGGTTGCCCAACCAATCCGGTAAGTCACTATAGCCTTTATCGGTGGCATTGATGGGGTTTTGCTGGTTACCGACTTGATCGCACTTTTTTGTCTAAGGATCAGCTTCTATGCTGTGTCACTGAGGTCCCTTAGTCATTTTCCCATTGTTGAGAACCGATCAGGTCAGCAATGCGGTCTCTTAGCAGGAATTCGCACTGCTCTAGCTCACACTCCACACACAGCCATTCTCGAGCTGGAATATATTGGCAAAGAACGTAAATGGGCTGTTGACGACTGACAAATCCTTTATCCACCAAGCGACGTGCTTCGTCTTGGATCACATCGATTGAGTAACGGATAGAAGGGGTAGATGGCACTGTGTTAACACTCATGGATATCTTATCAGCTTGATCTAAAAAACGGGGATACGATTATATTAATCCAAATTTATTTACTGTGAACTAAAATTATTTCAGTATAAGAAGTTACCATTGACCAAGATTTGTTGATAAGGATCTTCAAATACCTTGGGCAAGTTGTCAAAGTCTAACCCATGCTCAGCTAAAATGCCTACTGGGTTATGACTGAGCCATTGGTCATTGGCTGTAGGAGCTACCTTTCTCTCAAGCCCCCTATCTCTATATCGACCACCTGGCTGCCAAACCCTTCTGATCAACCCAATCAGATAACATTGGTTTGGTAATCAGAATATGGGATATATTTTAGAGACTGTTTGTTAAATAAAGCTTAAATGGGTTGGATCGGGGGCGAGTACTTTAGCAGTGCGACCTTGGTCGGGTTTCCCGACAAGCGTGAACGCGCACCAACAGAAAAGCTTATCTTCTAACAGAGCTGTCCGCCGTAACCCACCCATATTCATTACTCTAGCTGTCTTAAGATTTACTTTATAAATAGTCTTTTATAAAGAGTCTCTCAATAATCAGGGAATAGGGGATAGGAGTAAAGCTGGAATTCTCGGTGTTTTTTGAGATTGGATTGGGTATTTTGTCAACTCCTATTAATTGACCAGAGCTATATGGTTATGTTATATTTCCGTCTTTTTTAAAAAAAATCTTTACTATCGGTATTGCAGTAGTTCATATCCATCTTGTCCTCTGATCAAGCTGTAGAGGGGCAAATTGGCAAAAATTAGCTTAAAACTCCATAAAAATTAAATAAATCTCACAAAAGTATCTATTGTTGAGCTTTCGGGTAACAATGCTTCAAGAGCGATCGCTTGAGCTGCTGGCATCTGCCCGTAAGAAAATACATATGGTGTTTCCGGTGGCAACTCGGGCAGGAACTGCTCTAACACATAAGGACTACCGTAAATCACCAGAGCTTGTAAATTCCCAGTTTTTAACAACATCTTAAACCATGCCCTAGCTACTGCTGTCAATCCAGCACTACCCCGAAACGGGTTACCTCGGATAAATAGCTGTAGCAGAGTAGATTTAGCACCAACAAAATTATCTACTACTTCCGAAGGTAGGGTAGTGTGACTATCAACCAGTTGGAGTTTGTAACCCAGCCTTCTTGGTAAAGCGACTGCTGGTGTGTGCTGTCCCAAAAAGTTACAAGCTAAGAGATCATCGACCAAAATTAGATTACGTAACGGTTGATTACTGCTGCTTGGTATTGATGCTGAAGCTAGAAAACCTCTAGTTATCTGGGAAGCCTGGAGAATATCGGCTACAGTCGTTAGGGTGGTTGGTTGAGCTAGTTGCGAGAGCCAATTGGGGTTGGGTTGAAATGTTATCGGTTGTTGAGCTGGATCATCGTCTAAGCCCGACTCCAGGACAGGTTGTGAGGGTGGGTTTTGTAGAGATGGTATTTGTTGTGCAGCGGAGTGTTCGTCTAAACCCTCTCTTTGACAGTGATAGCCCACTTTACGTTTTGCACGACTGATGCGCTCTACTGATGCCTGAATCCGCTCCCGTGAGATCCGTCCTTGTTCGACTGCTTGACAGACTGCCTCAATTGCTGTCTCGGGATTAACGGGCATCAAGAGAATATCAGCACCGGCTTCTACAGCCATGACTGTGGCTTCATCGGCACCATAGCGATTAGCAATTGCCCCCATCACTAGAGCATCGGTCACAATCAATCCTTCAAATCCCAAGTCTGTGCGCAACAGTTGAGTCAAAATTCGCTCAGAGAGGGTGGCTGGGTGTTGGTCATCCCAAGCTGTAATTAGGAGGTGAGCGGTCATGATGGCATCTACCCCAGCAGCGATCGCATTGGTAAAGGGAGGCAATTCGACGGTAGCTAGTCGGGGGGGTGAGTGGGGCAAGACTGGTAAATCCAGATGGGAATCTGTCGCGGTATCCCCATGACCGGGAAAATGCTTGGCAGTTGTTAAGACTGGATAGGGTCGGGTTCCTTGGATAAAGGCAGAAGCCAATTGGCTAACGATTTGAGGGTTATCACCAAAGGACCGGACATTGATCACAGGATTTTTGGAATTGTTGTTGACATCAACAACTGGTGCCAGGATCCAGTTAATCCCAATGGCCAACGCTTCAGTAGCGGTGATTTCTCCCATGGTACGGACATACTGCAAAGCTGGCTCAGGATCGTTTTGGGCAATCGCTCCCAGTGCCATCGGTGGGGGAAACCAGGTGGCACCGGCAAACCTTTGACCCACACCTTCTTCAATATCAGCAGCGATCAGTAAGGGAATTTTTGCCCACTCTTGGAGTTGTTTCGACCTGAGGGCGAGTTCCACAGCACTCCCGCCTAGTAAAATAACACCCCCAATACCTAACTCTTGCAACCAACGCTGCAATTGTTCAGCTGGGGGTTCCCAAATCGGATACTGAATTTGGTGATCAAATAGGTAGCCGGATGCTCGAACCACTACCATTTGCGCTACCTGTTCTGCTAGGGAAAGGTTTTTTAGATCAGGCAGTGACTTTGGGAGAGAATTCAAGCTTGTGCTCCAGAAATATCGTCTTCGAGTTGCTTGCTCTGGCGTTCTTGAGAAAGCTGATTCAGTAAGTTCAGCATCTGATCGCCTCCTTCGAGACCACGGTCTTCAATAAACATGACCTCTGGTGTGCGGCGCAGGCGAATCCGCCGACCTAGTTCTCGGCGGACATAACCTGTAGCTGATTTTAATCCAGCCATTGTTTTAGATCTTGCCTCATCAGTTCCATAGATGCTGACATAGATCTTAGCGTGCTGCAAGTCACCAGAGACATCAACGTTGGTAATGCTAACCATTCCACTACCGACCCGGTCATCTTTGATATCGTTAAGCAACATTTGACTAACCTCCTGCTGAATTAAGGAGGAAACCCGAAAAACACGGCGATTTGTAGTCATGACGTTCCCTTTGTTAAAGTATGGGCATCATCGAAAGCTGCGCGCACCCAGTCTAAACCTAGTCTAAACCTAGTCTAAACCGGACTGAAGCCGAGCATCCCACGTAGGGTGAAAACCATGAATAGAGAAACTCCTACGGCTATGCCAATTAATGCGATCGCAGTTAGGGGGCGGTTCAGTAGTGGTTTTACCAGCAAAAACACGGAATAGAATATCCCTAGAGTAATACTGATTAGATAGCGTGGGTAACGAGATACATTTTTAAAAAAGTCTTCCATTATCCTATAAACTCTTATAGTGCCATTTTTAATACTGGTAGCACTTTTTTAGCTTCTTCCGTACTTATTCTGGTAATTTGTCATAAACAATGCCAAAAATTTCCCCCCTCTTAGTAAGGGGGGATTAAGGGGAGTTAGCACAGGATAAGTAGGGGCTTTACCCTACAATCACTTACTCAACTCCTTGAGGCAAAAGCTCTCGGTTTTCCTTACGACTGACTTGCACCTTACCCTCTTCATTGACATCAACATAGGCAATATCTCCTTCCTTAATGCGACTGGAGAGAATTTCTTCTGCCAGCACATCCTCCAACAACCGCATGATTGCTCGGCGTAATGGTCTGGCCCCGTAGCTGGGGTTGTAACCCTCTTCGATCAAACGGTCTTTGAATTTCTCGCTGACTTCTAGAGTAATGCCTTGTTCGTACAAACGACCAAACACTTCTTTTAACAGAATCTTGGCAATGTCCTTGACTTCTTCTTTGGTCAACTGACGGAAGACGATAATCTCATCTAAACGATTCAGGAACTCTGGGCGGAAGTACTGTTTAAGTTCTTCGTTCACTAGATTCCGAATTCGATTATATTGGGATTCCGCTTGATTATCGCTGAACTCGAAGCCCAGTTGTCCGCCACCCTTTTCAATAACCTTGGAACCGATATTCGAGGTCATGATCAGCAGGGTGTTTTTAAAGTCTACCGTCCGACCCTTGGAGTCAGTCAACCGCCCATCCTCTAGGATTTGCAGCAGCATATTGAACACATCTGGGTGTGCCTTTTCAATTTCATCGAACAGCACTACTGTGTAAGGACGACGTCGCACTGCCTCAGTTAGTTGACCACCTTCGTTGTAGCCCACATATCCAGGAGGCGAACCTACCAACTTACTAACGGTATGGCGCTCCATGTATTCGGACATATCTAGGCGCACCATGGCTTCTTCAGACCCGAAGAAGTAAGCTGCCAATGATTTAGCTAATTCTGTCTTACCGACCCCTGTAGGTCCAGAGAAGACAAAACTGGCAATCGGACGGTTGGGATTCTTTAAGCCTACCCTAGCTCGACGAATTGCTCGGGAAACGGCTTTAACCGCATCTTCCTGACCAATCAGGCGTTGATGCAGGGTATCTTCCATGTGCAGTAGTTTCTCTGACTCTGATTCAGTCAGTTTTTGTACCGGCACACCAGTCCAAGAAGCAACAATGTGAGCAATGTCCTCTTCATCTACAACTGGGCTGTCATCAGTACCCCGAGACTCGCTCTTCTTGCTTTGGGCAATTGAGCGAATTTCCGCCTTTATTTCCATTTCGCGATCACGTAGTTCCCCAGCTCGATCAAAGTCCTGGGAGCGTACCGCATCATCTTTTTCTTTTAGGACCTGACGCAGTTCTTTATCTAGCTCTTTTGCTGCTGGGGGCAACTGGGAGTTAATCAAACGCACTCGGCTTCCTGCTTCATCGATCAGGTCAATTGCCTTATCTGGCAGGTAACGGTCGGAAATATAACGGTCTGAGAGGTTTGCTGCTGCTTCGAGAGCCTCATCGGAAATTTTCAATTTGTGGTGTTGCTCGTAGCGCTCCCGCAAGCCGTATAGAATCTCAATAGTTTCTTCTACTGACGGTTCACCGACCATTACTGGTTGGAAACGACGTTCTAAGGCTGCATCCCGCTCAATGTGTTTGCGGTACTCATCCAAAGTTGTCGCTCCAATGCACTGCAATTCTCCCCTTGCTAAGGCTGGTTTGAGGATATTTGCCGCATCAATTGCGCCTTCAGCTGCACCTGCACCAATCAGGGTATGAACCTCGTCAATCACCAGGATTACGTTAGATGCCTGACGAATTTCATCCATAATTTTTTTCAGGCGTTCTTCAAACTCACCCCGGTATTTGGTTCCAGCGACCAGTAAGCCAATATCGAGGGTAACGACTCGCTTTTCTTCCAAAATGTCTGGAACATCATTGTTAGCGATTCGTTGGGCTAAGCCTTCTGCGATCGCCGTTTTTCCTACCCCTGGTTCTCCGATCAATACTGGGTTATTCTTGGTACGGCGTCCCAATATCTGGATTACCCGTTCTATTTCCTTTTCCCGTCCTACTACTGGATCTAGCTTGCCTTCACTAGCCATCTGGGTTAGGTTCGAGCCAAACTCATCGAGAGTAGGAGTCTTTGTACGACCTTGAGAGGCTCCTGCTGTGACTTCCGCCGTTTCACCCAACATTCGGATAACTTGGGTTCTGACTTTAGACAGGTCTACTCCTAGGTTTTCCAAAACCCTAGCCGCTACGCCTTCTCCCTCCCGTATTAGCCCTAGTAGCAGATGTTCTGTACCAATGTAGTTATGGCCTAGCTGGCGAGCTTCTTCTAGGGATAGCTCCAGAACCCGCTTTGCTCTGGGGGTAAAGGGGATTTCGACAGCAACGAAGCCGGAACCCCTGCCAATAATTTTCTCAACTTCAATCCGAGCGTCTTTGAGATTTACGCCCATAGATTTGAGGACCTTGGCAGCTACGCCAGTTCCTTCTCCGATCAGACCCAGGAGGATTTGCTCTGTGCCTACGAAATTATGACCTAGGCGACGTGCTTCTTCCTGAGCCAGCATGATCACCTTAATGGCTTTTTCTGTAAAGCGTTCAAACATGGCGTATTCCCATCACCTGTTGCATGCCCGTGTAAGCTGATTCTAGCACAGGTAAATCAGCCCACCGTTTATTTTTACACAACTCCCAGCAATTGAAACAGTTATTTACTTACTTCCGATGCCATTTCTAGTTATTAGCCATTAACCAATTTCCAGGTCAATAGCTGCCAAGCGCTGTTTAATTTCCTGGTAACAATCGGCCATTGTTTTCTCAAATTCAGGGCTTTTCAGACCCCCTCGCCATAGAATCAGAGCATCCTCCCCAGTGTCTTTGTAATAGTTTCTACGTCGTCCAGCTTCAGTGAAGCCGAACTTTTGGTAAAGAGCTAGTGCTGCTTGATTAGATGGTTTCACCTCTAAGGTTGCCCACTCTAAATTACGCTGTTTAGCATCCTGTAGCAATGAATAAAGCAGTAATTGACCCAAACCTTGACGTTGGTAGTCAGGATGCACTGCCAGAATAATAATATGGGCTTCCTCCAAAATTGACCAAAAACAACCTAAGCCTACCAGGCAATTGGGTAATGAGGTGATGGGAACACCTGTGCCTTCAAGCAAAGTTTCTTTTTTGTCCCCTTTTGGAGGAGCTTCCAAAGCCAACAACTGACTGTTGGGGCTATCCAACTCTCGCTCGTAACCCGACCGAGTCCAAAGTCCACCAAAACACAGCTGATCCAGTGCCACTGCAGCACTTAGGTGCTCTGCTTTGAGGGGTTTAAGTTTTAAGACAGTCACAGCCTTCAATTGTACACTGATTAACGAGACGCAAGTTCCAACTGTAAAGCAAAATCAGGAAAATAATTACATAATGCTATCGACTCAACCCACTCAGGTTCAGAATTCAGGGCTTCAGTATCTCAATTCATCTATCACTCCAGACCCAAACAATGGTGGGTCAAACCCCTCACCGAATCATAAACTGCTCCCTCTAACCGCCAAAGTTAACAGCCGTGACTGCTTGGAAATTGGTTGTTGCGATGTGACGACTCTAGTCGAGCAATTTGGCTCCCCCCTTTACATTGTGGACGAAGTAACCTTTAGAACTGCTTGTCATCAGTATCGGGAAGCCTTTGCTAACTACTACCCCGGAGAATCTCTAGTCCTCTACGCTTCTAAAGCCTGGAATTGTTTAGCAATTTGTGCGATCGCAAACTCTGAAAGCCTCGGAATCGATGTGGTTTCTGGTGGTGAACTCTACACTGCTCTACAAGCTGGTGTTAGTGCTGACAAACTCTATTTCCATGGCAATAATAAATCTACCAGTGAACTGGAGCTAGCTACCGAGAGTGGCTGCACCATCGTAGTGGATAACTGGCTGGAGTTAAAAGCCCTGGCTTCGTTACCACAAGAGAGTATCCGGATCATGATTCGATTGACCCCAGGGATCGAGTGTCACACCCACGATTACATTCGCACGGGTCACCTAGACAGTAAGTTTGGCTTTGATCCCGATACCTGGGATGAAGTTTTTACCTTTATCAGCCAACACCCAACCCTCAACTTTGTTGGTTTACACGCCCACATTGGCTCTCAGATTTTTGAGAGCCAACCCCATCAAGATCTGGCGAAAGTGCTAGTCGAGTGTATTGTTAAAGCGGCTGACTACGATTTGCGAGTAGAACAGATCAATGTAGGAGGAGGCTTAGGGATTTGTTATCTAGAATCCGATGACCCTCCTACTATTGATGATTGGGTCAAGGGAGTCTGTGACTCCGTTGTTGCTGCTTGCACTTCTCGGCAACTCGTCCTACCGAAACTGCTATCGGAACCCGGGCGTTCCATTGTTGGTCCAGCCTGTGTCACCGCCTACACTCTGGGGAGTTCTAAAGTCATCCCCGAAATCCGGACTTACTTGACAGTTGATGGAGGTATGTCAGATAATCCGCGTCCGATTACCTACCAATCCGTTTATCGCTCTGTGATTGCCAACCGGATGTCAGCTCCCCTAACCGAAAAAATCACAATTGCTGGTAAACATTGTGAATCAGGGGACATTTTGATTAAAGATGCTACCTTACCTCAAACTCAGCCAGGAGATATTTTGGTGGTAATGGCTACTGGTGCCTACAATTACAGCATGGCATCTAATTACAATCGGTTACCCAGACCAGCAGCAGTTTTAGTCAAGGACGGAGAAGCCCAGGTGATTGTGCAGCGGGAAACTTACCAAGATTTAATTCGCCTAGATCGTTTGCCCGAACGACTCAGACCCAGAGCAGAAATTAGCTAAAAGCTAAAAGCTAAAAGCTAAAAGCTATTGGTTGTTGGTGGTTGACTTTTGGCTAACCGCCAATCATTAACCATTAACTTTTTAAGAGCTAATCACTTAGCTGACGCTAAAATCAAGCCAGTTCGACTCCATCTCCATCCTTAATTCTTTCCTGAACGTTCAATGCCTCCGTTGCCGGGTCCTGTTACTGACCATAGCTGGGCTCAGTCATTGTTGCTTCACAGCATCGATGTTGGGTTGGTTCTAGCCCTTACTTATCTTGTGCTCCTCATCATTGGGGAGCGCCGCACCTTATGGATGGTGCGAGGGCTAATTGTCCTGATGTTAGCCGCAGCAGTAAGTAATAGGTTAGGGTTGACGCTATTGAGTTTTGTGCTAGAAAAGTTGGTGGTTGGCTCAGCTGTGGCAATGGCTGTCATCTTCCAGTCAGAGTTTCGTCGATTTCTTGAACAGTTAGGTCGAGGAGAGATTGTGCAGTTGTTTCAAGGACAACGACGTCCCACTCCTAAGCCTGACAGTGTAATCAATGAAATCGTAGACGCGGTCAAAGAGTTGTCTCAAAATCGAGTTGGCGCTTTGATAACTTTAGAAACTAATGGTCCAATTGATGAGCGGGATGTTTCTGTACCGGGTGTTCAGCTAAATGCTGAAATTTCTAAAGAACTACTGCAAACCATTTTCCAAACAACTACGTTGTTACACGATGGAGCGGTATTAATTCGTGGCTCTCGGGTTGTAGCTGCGGGGGTAATTTTGCCTCTTTCTGAGCGCACAGCCTCTCGGAAGCTGGGGACCCGCCATCGGGCTGCGATGGGAATTACAGAACGTGTCGAAAATTGCCTTTGTATTGTTGTATCTGAAGAGACGGGTTCAATTTCTTTGGCGGAAAAAGGAGGATTGTACCGACCACTAACTAGCACGAGACTCAAACAATTGCTAGAGGAACGATTTTCCCCAGTCGTGGATCGTGAGGTAGTTGCTCCAGGTCTACGCAACCTAGGTCGCCAATTCAAGTCCCAGGGACGGGTGCTAGTTTCACGTTTCCTCCGTCTTCCATCATCAACGTCTCAAGAGAAAAAATAACTGCTATGCAAACTATCCTAAACAAATTACCAAGCGACCTTTCACCAGACCGTTTGCCTAGGCATGTGGCAGTGATTATGGATGGTAATGGTCGTTGGGCAAAACGCCGGGGACTACCTCGAGTTATAGGACATCGGCAAGGGGTGGAGGCTCTCAAAAAACTACTTCGTTGTTGTGATGATTGGGGAATCAAAGCCCTTACCGCCTATGCATTTTCTACAGAAAACTGGGGACGCCCCTTAGAAGAGGTGGAGTTTCTGATGACCTTGTTTGAGCGGGTTTTGGCTAGAGAACTTCAAGAAATGATGGAGGAGAATGTTCGGATTCAGTTTGTGGGAAATTTGACCGCCTTACCGCAATCGTTGCAAGCACAAATTGAGCATTCTATGAATGAAACTCTCAATAATACTGGCATTCAGTTTACTGTGGCTACTAACTACGGGGCCCGCCAGGAAATTATACAAGCCTGTCGAGCCATTGCTACTCAGGTCCAACTTGGTCACATCCAACCAGATGACATTGACGAAGCCCTATTTTCACGCCATCTCTACACTGCCAATATCTGTGACCCAGACTTGCTAATTCGCACTAGTGGGGAAATGCGCTTGAGCAATTTCCTACTTTGGCAAATGGCTTATGGGGAACTTTACATCACAGATACCCTATGGCCGGATTTTGACCGTGGACAGTTTCACCGTGCTTTGTCTACTTATCAGCAGCGTGAACGTCGGTTTGGAAAAGTCTAAGATAAGAATGGTGAAAGGTTTTTTAGTTGTTCGCTTTTGGCGTTCCTTGTAGGGTAGGTTTTTTAGTTGTTCGCCTAGGGAACAACCTTATAACTTTCAACCTTCTAACCTTGGCCAAAAGGCCACGCTACAAGGGACAACCTTATAACGTTCAACGACCGCAGACCCTTCACCTACTAAGGACCACAGAAAACTGCATCTTCTATATCTTTGCGGCTGAGGGAATACTTGAAAGATCGTTGAATATCTTGTCCATCTTCCCCAGACTTGACGTAGCGCACGATTAACTCCTCTACCTCAAGGCAAAGTTCTGCTTTCCAGGTAGGTCGATCAACACGCCAGCAATGTAGATCATTACTGTCTTGTTCACATCCTAGTATTTTCAGCCACCTCTCTATTTCAGGTAGAGGGTGGTTATACAAGGGGGTATCACCTGGCGGAAGTGTCATATCGAGTCCGATTAACTATTTATAATTCTTGGTGGTACATCAGTAGAAAATTGAACATTGTCAATGGTCACGTGACAATTTTCAATTAACAATTAAGACAATTAACAATTAAGACAATTAACATTTATGGGATAAACCCTATTATAAGGGATTAACATTATAAGGGATTAAACAGACTTAATATTATAAGTTATTCTTGATCAGTTATTCTGAGAGATGGGTTATCTGGGTATTTTGGGCTGATTGGTTATTAACCGGTATTTGACTATCCAAATTATCAGGTTTCGCCTGTTGAATAAAATTAATCTCGGGTAAGGTAAGCAAATCATTGCCACTGGGTTTAGAAATTAGCAGAGCAGATTCACCTTGGGTTAATCCAATCGCTATGGCTAGTAGTAAGCAGCCTAAAAAGGTTAGTCCTAAAATGAATAAGACAAAAATCTCCCCAGCTGAAAGGGGGCGGTCAGTGGGATCAAGGTAAGCTGAGGACGAGGAGCTTGGTGGCTTTTGATTAACTGGATTGTTTAAACTAGGGGGTGGCTGAATCACATTGAGGCGGGAATAACCAATTTTTTGGTCATAGATTGCTCGTCGCTCTGGATTACTCAGGGTAGCATAGGCTTGGTTCAGCTTTTGGAATTTAATCGTGGCAGTTTCAGTGGGTAAGTCGGTTGTATCAGGATGATAGCGCTTACTGAGTTGCCGATAGGCACGTCGGATAGCTATGGGTGATGCACTAGGGTGCAATCCCAGTATTTCGTAATAACTCGTGGAGTTTGGGCTTTCGCGATTCCTAATGTTTTGTCTGACCCGATCTTGTGCCACTGCAGTTTTATCCTAACTGGTTAGACAACGCTTTCGATTATTGTGACATTTGGAAGGATCCTGATCTTCTAATCATCCCACAAAATCCGACAATTTCGGTAAACTAAGCTTAACTTCACCTATTCTAGGCAACATGGGAACGGTTATCCTGACTCGTGCTTAGACGACTCCTTTTCAACTAAGGTTTAGCTAATTGCAATATCAAGAACTAAATTAGGTTAAATGTGACACGCCACGCCACGAATTGCTGACAACAACAGCCACCCCAAGGTATTAACCCGAAAATCAAACAGAGTTACATCCAGCAGATTGAATAGAGTACAGCTGCCAAAAGCCACCAGATAACTGAACAGAATTAAGTTGTCTTGATGCCCATCTTGTCTAGTGGTAGTGGTCGCAACGGTTGACCAAACCCTTAATAGTTGGATACCTTGTACTATAATCCAGCCAACTAAGCCACTCAACATCAGTGTGCCTGGGATGCCAGTTTCAGCAGTCAACATTAGAGGTAGATTATGGGGATGACCAAGCCAGACTTCCATTTGTGACTGGTAAAGAGGAGTGAAATTGCGTAACCCCCAACCAAACCAGGGACGCTCCTGAATCATTGACCAAGTAAATTTCCACTGGGTTGTCCTCAAGGTAGCGATGGGTCGGTTGGGATACAACTGGTCAGACAATCGCATCCAAAAGTATGCTGGGACAATACTACGCAGCCATTGACGCCCTAGGATTGGACCAAATGATGCCCACAGAATACTACCAACAGCAGCAGTAACTGCTGTCACCAGCCAGTACCAACCTAAGTAAAGGGCAAAGGCAAGGCAAGCCAAAACAGCGATTATCCAAGCATTGCGGGAGTTGGTCAAAACTAATGCGATCGCATTACCGATCACCACCACACTCAAGAACAACAGCGGATAATCGAATCGATGCCAGCTCCAACCCCTAGCTTGAAACCTCTCAATCCACAGCCCTATTCCTAAAATTAATGGTATTTGTAGATAAGCGGCTAGGATATTGGCATACGAAAACACTGAATCCATCCGATCTGGAGGATTACCGTTAGCTACCAAGGTTGAACCAAAGACTAGTGATAATACTTTTGGGCTAGTCCAACCCAAAACCATCTGAGCAAAACCCAGTATAGTTACTGCTAGGGAAGGAATAACTAGAATCCAGGCTAATTGCCTCAGCTGTGCTGGGGTTTTGATGAGGGTAGAGAAAGCAGCGAAAACGGCGAAGAAGGGGATAAAATTCCCTAAACCTAGGAACGCTTCTGTGGGGTTAAAGGCTAAGCTAGCAGTAATGAGCAACCAGATACTCAAAATAGCCAAGCCCCAGTTTAGGGGTTTTGAGATCATACTGGCGTAATTTTGCCGCCAAGTATCTCCCACAGCTAGAACTAACCCCACTGCCCCTAAAGCTGGAAACAGGGGAAAGATAAGAGTTCCCAGCTTAGCGCAGTTCCAACCTATTTGTAGGTGATTGTCTGAATGTCTATTCTTTCCCAATCTAGCCACTAAGCATTACTATGAATAAATCTAAACTGGTTCCCAGCACTCAGCACGAGTCAGGCGGATTTGTGCTAAGGTTAAGATTGTTGGAATAATCCGACCGTAGTTGGTTGCGATCGCTCTCCAGCCTAAGTCAACAAAGAAATAGCTCCACATGATCGGACCTAGGCAGGCAAAAACACTCCTAGTAACTCCATAACGAGCAGCACTTAGTGCCATTCCCTGTCGTGCTGTTTGTAGTGTAAAGTAGTTCTGAAACTGAGCTGCTGCTGCCAAACCTCCCTTCACTAGGGCTTGTTTAGCAACCTGATAGCGAGCGAAATGTAGGGCAAACTGGCGTGCAACCTGTTGTAGTATTATTGGCTTTAGAATCGAGGTCAATGCTAGGGCGCTACCACCTTTGAGTAAAAACTCGATAGGGTTGTGCTGGATTTGTACAGGTAAGGGTTCAGGGAGTTTTGACTTAGCTAAGCATTTCTGTACCTGTACTGTTAGGGATTGCTGCTCTTGGGTTGGTAAGCGTTTCCAGGTTTTCTCCATGAGGTGAAGAAATATTTCTGCTTCCAAGTCAGTTGTAGTCAGACGTTGAGAGTAAGGAATTTTGAGGTAACGACAAACTTGAATCAGGGCTTGTCGGTAGGTTACTTCCCTCGTCCGTCCCTTGAGTACTGTTACTCCATCTGCTGCCAAGAAGCGAAATCGCTCTTCCAGGGAATCCAACCAAGCTTCACGGTTTTGGCTTTGGATATCGATTGGCTCAGGGAGCTGAAGGTAATCTAACGGATTAAACCTACGACAGAATAGAATGTCTGTCACTTGTTGTAATTCTTCAACGGTTGCTAACTCTAACGCAGTTCTCAGCTCATCCAACGTTCTTCCCTCCACAACCCCGTTTTTTGTGCTGTCCTCTATTCTACTCCTATCAGTTTTCTAGTAGGAGTTTGAATCTACTTTGATGTAGTAAGCTGTTAGGCATTTGGCAGCTATGCTGAAGCGACGGGTTGGCCTTTATGGGGGGATTTGTCCCACTCGCGCTTTGCATCAAGACACGGACAAGAGTTTCAGCTTTTTTTTTGATTTAATAAAGCAATGCAGTCGGCTCCACTAGGACAAGGAGGGAATAAGGGAATTCCCGCCATGGGATTCTTGGGTATTGGCAGGTTTTAGAGGTGCAACTATTAGCCTTATAGCTCTCTAAACCTTGTCAAACATTATCCACTGTTTTATAATGAAATAAGTTAGTAACTTGTTTAACTTCGGAACACTACCGCCCAACGAAGAACTAAAAGCTTTGGCAGCTGGTCGTAAGTTAAGCGACGTAAAATAATGGACTGAGTGAAGTTACAGTGCGGTTTGAGAGTAGGCAGCAGAGCCTCCATTAAGAAAATTAGCGCAATGCTTTTGGCATTGCTTTGTCGGCAACAACCATTAGTTAAAACTAATGCTATACCATCGTCCTATCTGCTTGTGAGTAGGTTTGTACAGGTTAAATGTTGCACAAGCAATCGGATATGCTTAGTTTTGGTGTATTAGTATTTTATTGAAACAACACAAGTGTCAATCTCTTCATCTACTTCCCCAGAAGTTAGCACACTCCAGAAAACTTTAGTTACTATCGTTATCGCCATCTCCCCTTTGGGAGTAATTGCTGCGATAGTAGTTATGTTCCTTGAGAAACTGAACGTCCAGCCTCTCGATATTGGTCTTTTTCTCGGGATGTACATCCTGAATTTTATCGGGATTACCGTCGGGTATCACAGGCTTTTTAGCCATCGTGCCTTTCAGACTGGACCATTTATAAGGGCATTCTTAGCCATTGCTGGATGTATGGCAGCTCAAGGACCAGTAACTAGCTGGGTTCACCATCATCGCTGCCATCATATTTACTCTGACCAAGACGGAGACACTCACTCACCCCATCTTCACCAGGGAGGATTTTGGGGATTTATCCAAGGGTTTTGGCATTCCCATATTGCTTGGATTGTGAATGTGGATTGGCAGCCTCCCTATAAGTATGCTCCTGACCTAATCAAGGACAAGCTGATCCGAAGAATAGACAACCTCTACGTCTTTTGGGTATTGCTTTCCCTGTTAATTCCTGGTTTCCTGGGTGGAGTCTTGACTGGTTCTGTATCAGGAGTCTTAGGTGGTTTAATCTGGGGCGGAGCATTTCGGATTTTTCTGGTCCGTCAAATCACCTTTTGTGTCAACTCAGTTTGCCACCTGTGGGGAAAAGAGCTGTTTACTACCTCTGATATGAGCAAGAACAATCCTATCGTCGCCATCTTGACCCTTGGTGAAGGGTGGCACAATAATCACCATGCTTTTCCCAACTCAGCAAGATTTGGACATTATTGGTGGCAACTTGACCTGGGTTGGTTCTTCATCCTGCTGCTTCAGCGCTTAGGACTAGCCTGGAATGTCAAATTACCATCAAAAGACGAACTGCAACCTAGAAGCATCTAATCCCAGGATTAAGAATTTCAGGTGAACTACCCCTCGCTGCGCACGCCCGCGAGGGGCTTTCTAATTCACGGGGGACTGTCTTGTAGACACTTGATAGATAATCTCTCTAGATGTTCCCTCCCCCTGTTAAACTAGAAAAGGCTATGTTGCTCAAAGCTAAGGTTGTAAAGCCTTGGAATTCAAGACCAAGCTGCGCTATGGTCGTGGCTAGGATGTCAAATCCAGGAGAAAAACATTAGTGCTAACACTTGGCGTAAATATTGACCATATTGCGACAATTCGTCAGGCACGGCGCACTGTAGAACCTGACCCAGTGGCAGCAGCGGTTTTGGCAGAGCTTGCTGGTGCGGATGGCATCACCGCACATCTAAGAGAGGACCGACGTCACATTCAACAGAGGGACATTGCTCTGTTGAGACAAACGGTGCGAACTCATCTGAATTTGGAAATGGCACCTACCGATGAAATGGTAGCGATCGCTCTAGAGGTTAAACCCGATTACGTTACCCTCGTACCAGAAAAACGAGAAGAAGTGACTACCGAGGGAGGGCTAGATGTAGCAGGGCAAATGCCTCGCCTTAGTGAGGTTGTAGCCCAGTTACAGAGCGCTGGTATTCCCGTTAGCTTATTTATAGACGCTGATCCTGCCCAAATCGATGCTTCTGCTCAAACAAAAGCTAAATTTATTGAGCTTCATACGGGGAGTTATGCAGAAGCTACTGATGAAGTCAGTCAGGCTAAAGAATTAAAAGTTTTGGCCTCCGGATGCCAACAAGCGATTGCTGCTGGCTTACGAGTCAATGCTGGTCATGGTCTTACCTACTGGAATGTTTACCCGGTTGCTTGTATCGAAGGTATGGAAGAACTCAATATTGGTCATAGCATCATTGCTCGGGCATCTCTGGTGGGTATAGAACGGGCGGTTAGAGAAATGAAACAAGCGATGCAAGGTAAATTTTGAGCTTTCCTCAGTAACTGAAACTATGCAAACTTACTACTACGTTTTAGCCAGTCAAAAGTTCCTTGAAGAAGAACCATTGGAGGAAGTACTTCGGGAACGTACCAGGCACTACCATGAACAGGAAAAAGAAATAGACTTTTGGTTAGTCAACCAGCCAGCATTCTTGGAAAGTTCCCAAATGTCCCAGGTCAAGCAGGAGTGTCCGCAACCAGCAACGGCGATAATTTCTACTAATCCTAAGTTCATCACCTGGTTAAAGCTGCGCCTAGAATTTGTCAAAACTGGTGAATTTCAGGCACCATCAGATAGTATACCTGACCCTCTAGCGTCTCTGGCATCAGTTTGATGGTTAGTTTTTTGCTTCCAAGACAGTGGCTATAGGTCTACTTTCTAATCATCTATGACCAGGGAAACAATACAGTTTATTTTACAAATTTTCTCGATAGCACTGGCTGCTTTAGTTGGTGGTGTCTTTGATTCGGTTTATGCTCAACCAATAACTCCTCAATGCCAACCACCACAAAACGGCGAGTACATTTTGTTAGTGCTTAGCCGAATTAGGAAAAATCACGAACAAATTCAAAGAATTTTACCCAATAGCGCAAAAACTGATTTTTGTCAATATTTGGAAGACACAGTAACTCGGGTTGGCGGTTTCAGAGGCATTAACGATGCTAAAGATTGGGCACGCTATCTGGATCAGGTAGTGGGATACTCAGCTTTTGTAGTTCAATCTCCACCGTCAAGCCAACCTAGTACTACTATACAGCCTACTAATAGAGGTTATACTCCTCAGGGATTGGGTGATGGTTATGCAGTTCTGGTGGACTACTTCAATCAACCAGAAATGGCATCCCGACTAGAGCAACTACTGGGCGTCAATGTTGGCTTGGTTTCTTATGCTCAGCGACCTTACTTACTGACAGTACACACAACTAGTGAAACCCAAGCTAACTCAATCTTAAGGCGACTGAGCGCAGGGGGGTTTTGGGCAATGGTTGTTGATAGTCGCCGAGTTACCCTACTAAAACGTAAGGTGGTTCGCTTTTAACTAGTTCCGTTTGAACTAGGTAATGGCAAATTACTAATTAAAATTACCAAGAAGCGATGGTGAAAGCCCCTGTCTTTTTTGAAGCAGGGGATGAAACCGAGCGAGCCGTCACAGCAGACACATTTATGTGTCCTGTTTATAGTATAATCAGCAATTAGCGAGGAGGTGATGCCAGTGTACGGCTGTCAGCAAGTTTTATTGAGTCCAGATCTTGAGTTATTGGCGATTCTCAACTTTTTATGCACACAATCCCAGAGATTGACAAACATGGGAATCTACTTTGCCCGTCAACTCTACTTTAAAGCCAATCGCTACATCAGCAAGTTTGAGCTAGAAAAAGAATACAAGCCCAATCGTCACTATCAGGCACTTCACTCCCAAGCAGCACAACAAATACTTCGTTCGGTCTACGAGTCCTTTAAATCCTACAAAAGGCTGCAGGACGCATACCGAGAAGGAAAGATTGAGAATAGACCAAGACTACCCAAATATAGAAAAAAAGGAGGTTTGGCATTAGTTAGTTATCCAAAGCAAGCCTTAAGATTAATAGATGGAACCATAAGAATACCATTGGGCAGACAGGTAAAATCCTGGTTTGGCATTGATAGTTTTAGGTTGCCGATGGCGAGCAACCTGGAATTTGATGACATCAAAGAATTAAGAATACTGCCAAGAAATAAGTGTTTTTATGTAGAGTTTGTTTATCAAAAAGAAATAGAAACGCCCAGTGGTGAACCCGAGAATGTACTTGGGATTGACCCGGGATTGGATAACTGGCTAACCTGTGTTTCTAATGTAGGAACTAGCTTTATTATTGATGGCAAGCACATCAAATCGATGAATCGTTGGTATAACAAACAGATCTCAACAATCAAAGAAGGCAAGCCACAAGGGTTTTGGTCTAATAAATTAGCTACGATCACCGAAAAACGTAACCGTCAGATGCGCGATGGAATTAACAAAGCCGCCAGACTAGTTATAAAACATTGCTTAGAAAATAAAATCGGTCGGGTCGTTTTTGGTTGGAATAAAGGAAACAAAAACTCGATCGAGTTAGGAAAAAAAACTAACTCGGAATTTGTGCCAATACCTACAGCTAGACTGAAAGAGAGAATAGCCGGGCTTTGTGAACAGTATGGAATCGAGTTCATAGAAACAGAGGAAAGCTATACCAGTAAAGCATCGTTCTTAGATGGTGACTATCTGCCTAATTATGGTGAAAAACCCAATGATTGGAAACCGTCAGGGAGAAGAACGAAGCGCGGTTTATACCGAACCGCAATGAATTGGTATGTCAATGCGGATTGTAACGGTTCTGCCAATATAATACGCAAAGTAAGCAGAACGCTAGGTATTAGCCTAGACCGACTGGGTAGGGGCGTTTTGACTCGTCCCCACAGGGTATTCCTGTGGTCAGCTAATAAGAAAACAGTGTGGAGTGATGCGGATTCATCCCATCACGAAACATCCTTATTAGAATCCCCCGTCTTTTAAGCGGGGGAGTAGTCAACAATTAACACGATCAATAAGCCGTTGCTGCTATGCAAGAAATAGCGATACCTAACACCAAACCAACAAGCACCTGAAAGGGTGTATGACCTAATAATTCCTTAAGGCGGTCTTCTTTCAACTCTTTGTCTTCGCTAAACAACTCATCGATAATTTGGTTGAGAATTCGAGCTTGCTTACCGGCAGCTTGCCGGACACCAGCAGCATCATACATGACTATGATCGCAAACACTAAAGCGATCGCAAACTCTGGAGAAGCCCATCCTACTGTTTGTCCTACACCAAATGCCAAGGCAGTGACGAAGGCTGAGTGAGAACTAGGCATTCCACCAGCAGTCATCAGTACCCGAAGATTAGGTTTGCGATTTTTGGTTAGATCAACCAAAAACTTAAATAGTTGAGCCACCAGACAAGCAATGAGCGCAACCAGCAACACCTGGTTGTTTAGGATGTCGCTAAAGTCCTGCATAATTATTTACTTTAAATTGGTCATTGGTCATCGATAACTCAGCATTGGGGAAACGATGAAGTATGAAGGATCAAGTATGAATTATGAAGTATGTTCCCTGGATAGCGTCCCTTCTATGGTATAATTAAGGATGAAGTTTGTTTTTGGTGTTCCTGTAGGCTAGGATTAAACACTTCATCCTTTAACTTTCGTTGGCCTTACCCCAATACCAAGTACCTTAATGAGTGCGATTCACAATAAAGTCAGCGATCGCAATCAGGGGTTGAGCCTTTTCCCCAAAGGATTCCATTTGAGCTTTTGCCTCATTCACCAGCTCCTGGGCTTTTGTTTTTGATGCCTCTAGCCCCAAGAGACTAGGATAAGTTGCCTTTTGTGCTTTAATATCCTTACCTGCCGTTTTACCCAGTTCCTCCTGAGTAGCAGTTATGTCTAGGATGTCATCGACAATTTGAAATGCTAAACCAATATTTTGGGCATATTTGGATAACTTTTGTAAGTTAGCTGTCGTTGCCCCTGCCAATATTCCACCACAAACTACACAGGCTTCTAGCAAAGCACCAGTTTTATGAGTATGGATAAAGGTGAGGGTTTCTTCTTTAATATCCAACTTACCTTCTGATTCGAGGTCAAGCACTTGACCCCCAACCAATCCGGATGCCCCGACTGCTTTACCCAACCAAGCAACTACCTGCAAAACTTGGGGAGCTGGTACATTTTTAGTTTGAGCCGCCGCATATTCAAATGCATAAGCTAATAAACCATCACCTGCGAGGATGGCAATGTCCTCACCAAAAACTTTGTGGTTAGTTAGTTTACCCCGACGGTAATCGTCATTGTCCATTGCTGGTAGGTCATCATGAATCAATGACATGGTATGGATCATTTCCAGAGCGCAGGAGGTTGGCATTGCCATCTCCACTGTGCCACCCATCAGTTCACAGGTAGCTAAGCACAGAATCGGGCGCAAGCGTTTACCTCCAGCCAAAAGAGAATAACGCATTGCCTCGTAAATTTTGTCGGGCTCCATTCGGGGCAGAGCCTGGTCTAAAGCTGACTCAATTAGAGCCTTTCGCTCTTTTAAGTAAGTTACTAAGTCTAAACTTGGGGATTCCCTCTTGGGGGTAGGTCGCCCCTCCGTCGCTACCATGCCTTGATTCCTTGATTATCTGATTCCTCTAACAATTTTACGGGGCTGGGGGTCTTCTTGAAAGAACCTTCTCTAATTCTCCTGCTTCTCGTTTTATGGACAAAACTCTTTACTGATGGTACTTAGGATTGTCGAGTTTTGAAATTTATCAGTGGCGCTAAACTAAAGTCTAACCCTCTCAAACCCAACATTTAATCTATTCTTAAACAAACAACACAGATTTATAATAATCTTATATTTTATAGCTTTCAGTCTTCTTAATTAGTTCTTTTGTTGACCTAGCCTGCTGTAAACTGAAATTATTTTAATCATAAACAACGGTTTTATTGATTGATTGTTGTCAATTTTAACCAGAGCAAAACTGTTCAAGAATACCTATTTGTATAACTAAGGATCGTGTTATTTAGTAGCATAGCCACTGTCATCGGTCCTACGCCACCAGGGACAGGGGTAATATATCGGGCAGTTTCCTGAACAGAGTCAAAGTGGACATCTCCTACAAGACGAGATTTTTCTTGTTGATCACTAACGCGATTGATACCAACATCAATTACGACAGCACCTGGTTTTACCATGTCCCTGGTAATCAGTTGAGGTTTTCCGACGGCTGCTACTAAAATATCAGCGCGACGTGTCAGCTCCCCCAGATCTTGGGTGCGCGAATGAGCAATTGTGACTGTAGCGTTGGCTTCTAGTAGCATCAGTGCCAGAGGTTTACCTACTAAAATACTACGTCCTACCACTACTGTCTGTTTACCAGACAAATTAATCTGGTACTCTTGCAACAGGTGCATGATCCCTGCTGGTGTACAGCTACGTAAACCAGGCTCTCCCCTGAGCAGACGACCTAGATTAACAGGGTGTAATCCATCAACATCTTTATCCGGATGGATTTGGTGCAGTAATGAAACAGCATCTAGGTGGTCGGGTAAGGGCAGCTGGACCAGAATTCCATCTACACGCTGATCTTGATTGAGGGCGTTAATGGTTTGCTCGAGTTCTGCTTGGGACGTGTTACTGGGAAAATGACGACCAAAAGAAGCAATGCCCACTTTAGCACAGGCACGCTCTTTATTACGAACATAGGCAGCGCTAGCCGGGTTGTCACCTACCATCAACACTGCTAATCCAGGTGGTCGTCCATGTTTCAACGTCAGCTTCTGTGTCTGTTCTTGCAGCTGGGTCTGAATTTTTTTAGCTATGGTCTTACCATCGAGTATGTTGGTCATTGGTCAATTGGGTTAAACAGTGTAGACGGGTGTACAGATGCTGCCTACTTGGGTTAGAACATTGTAGATGCTGTAGATGCATGGAGCGACTTACTTGAGGCTGGGGAACGAACATTTATGTTTCAACCTACTTCCTTTTTCACTCCTCCAAACAGAGTTCATTGGCAACTGACAACTGAAAACATCATAGGATTTCAATATGCCAACTAAGTATTGGTCAACTCTTTTACCGTTTTGGGTTTTACTTGTAGGAGCCGGGACTGTTGGCTGTAGTCCCTTAGCCCATAATGGCATTCATCAGCTTAATATTAGCTACCCTGGTGTAAAGGTCACAAAAATCCGTGATCTACCACAAAATCAGAATACTATCGATACAGTCTACCTTCGGGGTAAAGTTACTAATCAAGCACCACTTTTAGATGCGAATGCTTATGAACTCCAGGATGCTACTAGTACCATTTGGGTAGTCTCTCAGGGAACTTTGCCCAATATCGGTGATCAAGTCTTGATCCAAGGTAAGCCTCAATTTCAAAGCATTCCCATTGCTGGACAAGATTTGGGTGAATTATTTATTCAAGAGCTTGAGCAGCTACAACGGCAAGTCTATCAACCTAAGTCCCCCTTACTTCCAGCACCAACAGATGAGCAGTAAGCAAGTTCAAGTAGCGATCGCTATTCTCTATCGGCAAGGTCAGTTCCTGATGCAGCTACGGGACAATATTCCTAGTATTCTTTACCCCGGTTTGTGGGGTTTATTTGGGGGACACATCGAACCCGGAGAAACCCCTATCGAAGCTCTGAAGCGGGAATTGGTGGAGGAAATTAGCTATGCACTACCCTCAGCATCTTTGTTTGGCCATTATCCTGAACCCCATGTGTTACGTCATGTGTTTGCAGTACCCCTGACCGTGGAACTTTCACAGTTGGTCTTAGGGGAAGGCTGGGATATGGGCTTGTTGACTCCTGAGCAGATTCGTCAGGGCGAGTCTTATTCTGCCAAGGCTGGTCAGGTGCGACCCCTTGGTCCTGCTCATCAGCGTATTCTACTGGATTTTCTGGAGAAGGGATCCAGCCTGGTATAAGCTACTCTATACCGCACACCTGGGCAAGAACAACCGGATAACCTACCCTTCACCGAACGTCAAAGGCGAACAACTGGATCACCTTAAATCTTCAACCCTTCACGGACAGCAAAGCATTATCAAGAATGCTTGTTGTCCTTTTTGTTATTTTGGGCATCTCTCTGCACAACGGCCACTGAAATGCCTTCGCGTAGCGTGACCTACGGTCAATCGCTTTTTAGTACTCACTAATTTGATGTTCTAATTTGATGTTAACGATTGATTAATTGCAATGTGATTAAATAATTAATTCCTTTAATGGGCGTTATTGGTACTTCAGTTGACCTGTTTACACAATAGTTTTACGCAATAGTTTTGAGTCTGGTGGGAAGTAGCTCCGTTGTCGGGATTCTGGTAAAGGAACAGAGTTGAGTCCTGGAATTAGAACTAGGTAATGTATCGGTTATATTTCCAAGTACATAAAGTTGACAGGTCTGCTTACACACCTGAGTTTTTTTTGCATAGGGGTAAAAAAAGACCTATTGTCAACTATCTTTTTAGTTTTATTGCAGGGGCTGTTTTAGGTATATCGCTCGATATCTAATAATTTCTGGTCGATGTTAGCTATCGCATGTTCCCAGTCTGCTATACTAATCATCCGCAAGTCATCTATAGATCCTTTTTTGCAGACTTTGAGCGCGAACCGTTTCTTAGCGAGCAAACCAGTTAATTGAGTGAATTGCTGTCTTACTTCCTTGAGGGACTTTCTCCTAGCTGCCTCACTCGAAGAACTGTTAAAATCTTCGGATCTCGAATTTTTCCTTGAGTCTCTTACGGTAGACATAACGGACGTATACCATTGATCAGAATATCTATAGAACGAATAAATATCATAGATGAGTTTCACTACGTCTGGTTCGGAATGGCGATCGACAGACCACTTAGCATAATTCTTTGCTATACCTTTCAGGTATTCAAAATATGAGTACAGTTTGATTTCTACTCCACATCTTTCACTGAGTCTCTTTGCCACATTTTTTACTTCTCTAGAAGCCCCTTTTGAAACAAAAATAAAGAAAGTAAAATCATCTAAATGTTTTTCTGCTAGTTCGATGTAACCACGAGTAACTATACATTCATTTATGTCATCTATCGTTAGCCAGTCTTTTTTGTATTCGACGACTATGGTTCCTGGCTTGGAGGCAGGATTGACTGAATTTATTACTTCATCGAATTCTCTTTCGCTTACGAGACTAAACCTGCGATCGTCTTTTACTCTGTAATGACGCCTCGAATCTAACGCATCTTGAAAATCCTTGGGAAACAATTCATAATATGAATCAATACGATCCGTCAGCTCTTCCTCTGACAGTTTGACATTAGAATTCCCCAGAATCTCCATAGTCAGAGGGGTTGTCTCTGAAGATATCTTCGATCTGCTCTTCTTTTGAGAGTGGTTGTCCTGATGATAAATCATAACCTTGTTGTTCCAATTTATCTCTTACGTTATTTAGTATCTTGGAAACTGACTCAGCTTTATCCTTAGGAAGTTTGCTGCTATCCGGATGGAACACTTTTATTAATTTCATGTAATTTCCGACTTTGATTTCAGCCTCTGCGATCGCTTCAGCAATGTACTCGGGTTGAGTGCAAATTAATTCGTAAGTAGATGCAACCCTGATTTCGGACTCTTCTGTAGCTGCTTGTTCCGGCTCGGGTTGACTTGCCACAGGAGTAGATTCGTCCACATCAACCAACCTCTTTTTGATCTGCGAGATCGCGTGTTCCCAGTCTACGATGCTCATCATCCGCCTGCCTTCAAGTGAGCCTTCCTCGCAGACGAGTAAAGCTGATCTCTTATTAGCTGGAACCCCGGTTAATTCGGTGAACTTTTGCTTTAATTCTTTCAGTCTGCTAGCCATGGACTTAGAAGGTGGTTTGGGAGATTCTTCAGAGGGTGGTTCAGGAGTTTTCTCCGTGGACTCTATTTCCTCGCTGTTGGGCACATTTTTCTTGAGCCTCTTGATAGCATACACCCAGTCGTTAATGCTATTCATTCGCCTACCTACAAGCGCACCCTTTATACATGCATGGATAGCAAACTTCTTCTTAGCCGGTAGGCCGGTTAGTTCCCTGTATAAAAGGGTTTCAGGTACTTTGGCACTTCATGACAGCTTCTCTAGCATTACGCCAACATCCAGAAGTTGTCTTTTGGGAATAGAGAATTGCTTTCCGGAAATCGTTGGCAATTTTTCTGCCTTGCCTTTGTGGCGTTCAAGGTCAAGAATGGGTTGTGGCTGTGTTGTCGTTTGTGATACTTTCCGGAAAATGGAAGGTTTGGCCACCCTACACCCTATTCCCTACTTCTCACAACCAATTTCCCAGCAAAATAAAAGCCGACCAGTAAAGGGGGAGATTAAATGCCTCGCTCTGCAACAGCTCCAGTTGAGCAAGACGCAGAGCTTCAGCCTTGGTAACCTTGCCTCGTAGGAACCTTATTCGGTATAGTCTAGAAAGAGCTTTGAACAGGTCATACCGATTTGGGAGTGTCAAACTCCCTCTACCCACCTTGGTGAGGTTCCGTAATCACAACGGATACCAGCCCCGGTCAATCTTCACTCCCCTGAGCCTTTCACAGTCACTGCGATCGCTAAAGAACGATACAAAGGAGAACAACCTAGGCTTGCCATACGTCTACCTAATAGCAAAGATAAACCCTAGTAGTGGGCACTTTACCGGCGCATTCAAAATAGGAAAAACAAAGAGGAGTCCAGAGATAAGACTGAAAGAACTCCAAACTGGTAACGACTTCCCTTTGACCATCGAATATGTAATAGAAACAAGCCGACCGAGTGAAGTGGAGTCTAAACTCCATGCAATATTGCGATCTCATGCCAGCACTGCCGGAGGAGGTACCGAATGGTTTTATTTCAGTAACGACGTTGAACTTTCTCGGGTAAAAAGGCTGATGTATAAGCACAGTGATAACTATCGCGTGCCAGAACCAGAACCAAGACCACCACGACCAAGACCAGAAGAAAAACCGTATGTACCCTCGCGTAGACGAAGCAATCCTATTGATCTGACTGATCCCTCATCTATTTTCCTTATGATTCTGGCTGATCCCGTATCTGCTTTATTTATGATGCTGCTTTCTGTAGCTGTGATTACAATACTTTCGTTAGGACTAGTAAACTTATTGATGGTTGATAGTTATCAACAACTCCCACTTGAACGAACACCTCAAAGGAGCCTGATACGCTAGACGCGCGACCAACAAAAGCAAGATTGACACCAGGTGGTTCACGCCATCCAATCCCCAATCAATCGGAATTTATCAACCCAATGGTGCCAATGAACAGGGCAGGGACAAAACAGCTGTTCCCTGAGGCCGTTTCAATCAGGTCGGCATAGGCTCTAATGCCTCCCTCAAAGTCCACACCATCCAGCACTGCATCAATTCCATTGTTGAAATCCTCGTTCAAGGCGTAATGCTAGAGAAGCTATCACGAAGTGCCAAAGTACCTGAAACCCTTTCATACAAGAAACTTCACCATCACTTGGTCATAAATTTCTTGAACTTCCCCTATACTCAGTCTTGAATACACTTCCAATGACTGTCGAGAAGAATGCCCGGAATAGGGTTGGATGAGGGCATCATCAATCCCTTGTTTTTTTCAACCAAGTGAGCAGAAAGTGACGCAACTGATGGGGTGAAATGCGCTTACTGAGTCCCACCTCTTCTGCATACTTTGCCAAATCTTTCTGATTCCCCGGTCGCTATACTTACCTTTCCAGGACTTCCGAACATCTTAATCCCCAGGAGTATTAGTTATACCAAATCCTGTTCCCATACCCCCCTTATCCGCATAGCCATAGATTCCTGGCATACAAAGATTTTGTCGATTTTTATAAAGGGGTTTTGACAAACGGATTTGGTATTACATTGAGAAACGCTTGTATAACGCCGAGTTGGGGGATTATCGGTACTTAAATAGGCTATAATAGTATTAAATGCTTAACAACTTCACGTTAATGGCACCAATGGCACCGTGGATAGTCATACCCCAAACCAAATCACCCCTCAACCTGACCACCTGACCATTACTACAGCAAACCTACTAGAAGCTTTTGCTGATTTCCTCGATATCGATGTGGCAGCAGGAGATGCTGCAGCTGATACCGTCAATACCTACCGCCGCCAGGTTCAGCAGTTTGTGAACTGGTGCGATCGCATAAATCTTCATCCAGCCGCAGTTACTAAAGACGACATTAAGCGTTACCGCCGCTGGATGGTAGAAACTAAAAAATTTAAGCCAGCAACAGTATCACTAAAGTTGTCAGTTGTCAAGCGTTTTTATCAAGCTGCTGTGGAAAAAGGACTGATTACGATTAATCCAGCCCTTGGAGTGAAACCGCCACGGGAAAAGCTGGACCCGGCGGCAAGGATTACCTATTTGGAAAAGCCTGAAGTTGAAAAGTTGTTAGGAGCGATAGTGAATGATGGTAGCCTTAAGGCCAAGCGGGATAAACTTCTGCTGGCAATCATGATATTGGAAGGTCCCCGTAGCATTGAGTTACATCGGGCAAATGTCTCTGATGTAGTTAAGCAGGGGGGTAATCTGGGAATTCGGGTCGAAGGGAAGCGTAATATTAGAATAGTGCCATTAACACCAGATCTTGCTGACTTGCTAATGGCTTATCTTGAAGCAAGGACAGAAAATGGGGAAGTGGTCAAACCATCGAGTCCTTTATTTATAGCTGTTGGAAACAGGGCGGGTGGCAAGCGGATTTCCCGGCGGGGGATTCGGCTAGTTGTGGATAGTTATCTTGAGCAAACTAACCTTAAGCAAACACCAGGAAGAACTATATCAGCCCATAGCTTGAGACATACGGCAGGTACGTTAGCTCTCCGTTCTGGTGCTGAGTTACGCCAAGTGCAAGATTTGTTGGGACATGCTGATCCCAGAACAACTTGTATTTATGCCCATGTAGCAGATCGCTGGGAAAATAATCCAGCATTGAAGTTGGGCATTAACCTGTCTTGATCATCTAGAGGTTCAATGAATAGCTAATTATTCTGGCAACTGGGGAACAGTAACTGGCACTCCTCCTTGGTGAAGGGATTGGCTTAAACAACTGAGAATGTGTACCAATTGAGCACCAACCCAGCCAGATGATATTGATGAAGGTTGGGACAAGCGGACACTGTTAAGAAAGCGATCGCATACTGAATAAAGTGGTTCAAATGATTCGAGATCAAGAACTTCACGATGTTGACCAGCAGGGATAAAGTACTCCCCGTTCTGTTCAAAATAACCATGTTGAATAGTTAGGGGTGCTTGAGCAACCATTTCATCAAAAATCAAGGTTCCCTGTGTTCCTACAATCCCAAGCCGCCGCTGTTTATCTGGATTGAGCCAGCACAGATGAATGAATGCTTGGAAGCCAGTGGGATAGGTAAGTGTGACCTGAACTAAGTCAGCTAATCCTTGAGGAGTTGAAGGTTTAAGGTTATTGGGTTGAAGGTTAGCAGGTTGAAGGTTAGCAGGTTGAAGGTTGGCAGGTTGAAGGTTAGGAGGTTGAAGGTTAGGAGGTTGAAGGTTAGGAGGTTGAAGGTTATCGGGTTGTTGAGGGGTAAGTGATTGACTGCAGCCTTGGTTATCTTCAGAACTTTCAACCGGCAAGTTGCTAACTTGAAACTCTTTTTGAAACTGTAGCCACACCCTACCAGTAGCTTGGACTTGAACAGGTGGCTGTCCTAAGCAATGGTTAAAAATAGCAATGTCGTGAATGGCTAAATCCCAGAGAGAATCGACATCTTGACGTACTGGTCCTAAGTTAGTACGGGCGGCGTATCCATAGCGTAAGTCTCCTAAGCATCCTGAGTTGACAACCTCTTGAGCTCGCTTGACCGCTGGGTGAAATAGATAGGTATGGTCAACCATGAGCTGTAGCTGCTTTTCTTGAGCCAGGTGGCACAATTCTAGACACTCAGCTACATCAAGGGTTAAGGGTTTTTCTGCTAGGACGTGTTTCCCCTGCTGTAGAGCATCCTTAATTAGGGTGTAATGGGTAACTGCTGGAGTAGCAATTACCACTGCCTCAATTGTCGGTAGATCCCGTATCGATTCCCAATCTGTTGCCAAACGTACCTCAGGAGCGAGGTTATATTTATCTTTAATAGCTGCCAAGGTTTCTGGGTATGGATCAACCACTGCCACTAAGCAAGCATCAGGGTGTGCCAAGAAATTCCTGACCAAGTGTTTCCCCCAGCGACCTGCTCCCAATATCGCTACTCCAGTTTGTTTCATTTTTGCCCTCTCAATTCCAGAAATGCCTGTTTGGCTGCTGCTTGTTCCGCAGCTTTTTTCGATCTTCCTGTACCTTCACCTAATTGTCGATTTTGTAGCCAAACTTGGGCAGTGAAGCGGTTGTTTGCCCCATGCACTTGTAGGTTTTCCGTCAGATGATACTTTGGGAGCAGTTTGTAGTGAGCTTGAGTCCATTCCTGAAGAGCATCTTTGTAGTTTTGGCGGGCGGGGTCTTGACGAATTTCAGTAGTCAGTTTTTGTAAGTGAGGGTCTAGCCAAGGACGGACTAATTCTAGGGTATGGGTACTTAAATATAATGCTCCCAATACTGCTTCAAAGGCATCAGCTAACCGGGATGTTTCCCCAGCTTTGTCCCCAGCGGCACTATTGGAAACCAGTAAATAACGCTCTAGACCATAGCTGCGAGCGAGTTGAGACAGAATGCGATCGCTTACCAGTACGGAACGAATGGCAGCAAACTCACCAACGGAAGAGTTGGGATAATTTTCCCATAGCCATTCTGAGCTAGCTAAACGTATTACAGCATCACCAACAAACTCCAACTGCTCATAGTTGTGTTCTGCTGAAATACTACAGTGAGTCAGTGCTAAATCTAGCAACGACCAATTCACAGCTGTAGTTTTAGATAGTCCTAACTTTTGAACTAACTTCTCTAATTGTTTCTGACGACGGGGGTCTTTGATGGTCATGGCTGTCTGTTGTCGTGAGTCGGAAAGTCCTTTGTTACTAACCAGAGTCTGGGAGTACTAATGACTAATAGACCTCTTGCAAAAGTAGTTTTCTGATAGTGTTTGGATCAATTCTTGTCCACTGTTCCCTGTTCCCTGTTCCCTGTTCCCTACTTCTGCAAGAAGTCTAATGACTAACGACTTATAGCTAAATTGAGAGAAAGTCGGACATAAGCCGGGTTCTGTTCTCCCTAGCAACAATGAAAAAGCTACTAAAGAGGGTGGTTATCTATCTAGGACGGCTGTTACCAGACGCCTCATGCGGTTCTCCATATCCGGAACTGGTAAAAGACCAACCGTAGTTCCTCTCGACCTTGCTCCCAACCGGGGTTTACCGAGCCAGCACCTCTCGATGCTGCTGGTGCGCTCTTACCACACCTTTGCACCCTTACCTGTGAAAGAATTAGGAAAAAGGCAGGAAGAATAGATTCATCCTGGAGCCTTCTACCTTTATCCTTCCCATCGGCGGTATGTTTCTGTGGCACTATCCTCACGGTCACCCGCACTGGGCGTTACCCAGCAAGTTTGGTCTTTCGGGAGCCCGGACTTTCCTCAGACTCGCAGAAAAATGCGAATCCGCAACCACCTGCGCCTACTTTCTCTCTACTCTAGTTTAGACTTGATTAGGGGTTGGTTGTTAGCTGCTGGAGTTTGAGTTAATCCAGAGGCAGAGAGCATTATCTGTCCCAAGAGCAGCAACTAGGGAAATGGAATGGGCCTTGGAACCGCTACGGGAACGCAAAAGCTAATCCTCTAGAATTTGTTGGATTACACTGTTAAGAGGGTTGTCATCTTTCTGTCTTCCTTTCCAAGGAAGAATGACTAATTTGTTTAGTTAACATTTCACAAGGAATACTTTACAATGTAAGCATGGTAGAAAAAGCTTACCGTTACCGTTTATACCCAACCCCTGAACAGGAGACTCTGTTGAGGAGAACCCTAGGCTGTGTAAGACTTGTTTACAACAAAGCATTAGATGCTAGAACAAAAGGATGGTACGAACATCAAAAACGAATTAGTTATAAAGAAACTTCCGTATGGGTTGACAGGATGGAAACAACAGGATGACTTGTTTTTTATGAATGAAGTCAGTTGTGTTCCACTTCAACAAGGATTGAGGCATCTACAAAATGCTTTTACTAATTTCTTTGCAGGTCGTGCTAAGTATCCGAACTTTAAGAAGAAACGCAACGGTGGTAGTGCAGAATTTACAAAATCAGCATTTAAATGGAAAGATGGTCAAATCTATCTTGCTAAATGCAAAGAACCTTTGCCTATTCGTTGGAGTCGTCAATTACCTGCAAACTGCAATCCAAGTACCGTTACAGTCAGCTTAGATCAATCCGAACGGTGGCATATCTCAATTAGGTTCAATGACCCTAGAGACTTGAGCTTGCCTTTAACGGATAAACAAATTGGTTTTGATCTAGGAATTTCCAGTCTAATTACAACCAGCGACGGAGATAAAATTACCAACCCCAAGCATTTTAAAAGGCTCAAAAAAAGACTGGGTAAATACCAAAAAGCTTTGTCGCGAAAACAAAAAGGATCTAACAATCGTGAAAAGGCAAGGTTAAAGGTGGCCAGGATACACGCAAAGATCAAGGACGCTAGAAGAGATTTTACTCACAAGCTAACCACTCAACTGGTCAGAGAAAACCAATTGATTGCGTTTGAGGATTTAGCTGTAAAAAACATGGTCAAAAATCACAAACTAGCTCAGGTAATCAGTGATGCTAATTGGGCAGAAATAATCCGTCAGGTTAAGTACAAGTCAGAGTGGTACAACCGGAAAGCTGTTTCGATTGATAGATGGTTCCCCAGTAGCAAGTTGTGTTCTGCATGTTTGAATTGCGTCGGATCTTTACCACTAAACATCCGGGAATGGGACTGCCCATCTTGTAACACTCACCATGTTCGCGTAGCGTAGCCCTTCGGGCTAATCGCGATATCAACGCATCAATTAATATTTTGGCGGCAGGGCTTGCCGTGTCAGTCTGTGGAGCGACTGTAAGACCCGTTCGCGTAGCGTCGCCTACGGCGAAAGAGAGTAAGTCTCGGAAGGCTAGTGCGAAAAACTCCCCCAAGGGGAGAAGGAAACAGAAACCTAAGTCGTGAGTCGCGAGGTACCCCCGCTATAATCTACAATTTAGCGGTGGGAAGATGTCAACGTGAGCTTTTACGATGAAGTAGCGAGCCGCATTGAGACAATCAACCATAATTAGACTCGCAAATCTAATGTAAATAACCTTTAATGGTAGCAATTTATAATAATTGCTTGTGTATATCATTATAACTAAAACTACGTCAATAGTACAATTATACTACTAAACTAGGCAAGCTGTTCGCGTAGCGTGGCCGTTCGCGTAGCGTGGCCAAAAGGCCAAAAGGCCATCGATAGCAATCGGATTTGAGTGGTGTAACACCAGAAGAGGGAGAGAGGGGTAAGAAGGGAAAGAATATCACTATTTTTATTAACAAATTAATTTCCTTCGGGTTTGATCAGGTACAGGGAAATCTAGCTTGATGGGATTACTTTCAAATAACTATTGCGGTGACAATACTCTTCGAGGAAAATGCTTCAAGTAGTGCCATTGGTGAATATCGGAATCCAAAGGATAGTTGCGTCAGTGACCAATTAAGAAACAAAGGTTTTGATAACTGTGTTAACTTTGGTTAAGTTAACTGAAACCTGATTAGCAGTAAAAATGGTTCGTATTTTACATTTCTTAATAAATTGATATAAAACTAATTACCAAGTACTAATTACCAAGTACTAATTACCAATTACCGATGAGTCTTGGAGCAGGTACAAAAGCATCTAGACTTGAGTCAGCACTGAAAAACAAGTAAAACCTACTCAAGAGGAGGGTTTGCATTGACTGAAAACCAAATTTCCCTCCAGACAATCTCGCGTAGTGAACTGCGACAGCTGGTGCGTTCTCAGCTGCAGATACTGCTGGAGCAAGGTAATCTTCAGGGTGCTAAGCAAGTGCTGGTACCAGTACAACCAGTAGACATTGCGGAAGCGATTGAAGGATTACCCGAAGCAATGCAAGTGATTGCCTTCCGCTTATTGTCTAAATCTGAGGCCATTGAGGTGTATGAAAATCTTGACTCCAGTGTCCAACAGTCTCTAGTTGAGAAGTTTAAACATCAGGAGGTACTGGATATCGTAGATAAGATGTCGCCAGATGATCGAGCCAGGTTGTTTGATGAGTTACCAGCTAAGGTCGTCCGACGCTTGCAGTCACAGTTAAGTCCCAAGGAGCGCCGAGCGACAGCCCTGTTGTTGGGGTATGAGGAGGGAACAGCAGGGCGAATCATGACCCCTGAATATATTTCCCTCAAGGAAAACTTGACGGTTAGCGAGACCTTGGAGCAGATTCGTAGCTTAGCCAAAGCCTCGGAAGTCGTATATTACCTATATATAACCGATAACTCTCGACACTTGACTGGGATTGTTTCCCTGCGGGATTTGGTGATTTCTGCCACCGAGACCACCATGGGTGAAATTATGACTCGTGATGTGGTATATGTCTATACCTATGCGGGCCAGGAAGAGGTAGCACGGATGATCCAACGCTATGACTTTCTGGCTGTACCAGTGGTTGACCGGGAGCAGCGTCTAGTGGGTATTGTCACTGTGGATGATGTGATTGATATCTTGGAGCAGGAAGCAACAGAAGATATGTACGCGGTTGGTGGTGGTGTCCAATCGGAGGGGGATAATTATTTTCAAACCAATTTATTCACAGTTGCCCGCCGACGGGTAGTTTGGTTATTTGTCTTGTTACTCACTAATACGGTTACGGGTACGATTATAAAGTCTCAAGAGTCTATTTTGCAGCAGGTTGTTGCCCTAGCAGCTTTTATCCCTTTACTCACTGGCACTGGTGGTAATGTGGGCGCTCAGTCTTCTACGGTGGTGATTCGTGGCTTAAATACTGATGAAATTCGTGACTTAGGCCCCGGTCAAGTGATTTGGCGAGAGGCACTGGCGGGGTTATTACTAGGAGTAATTTTGGGTACAATGGCTACTGGATGGGCTTACTGGTTACAAGGAGATTTTTCAGTTGCCCTATCGGTGGGAGTGAGTCTGATTGCGATCGCACTTTTAGCATCAATTGCCGGTTCAGCCCTACCGTTTCTGTTCCGTCACCTAGGCTTAGACCCAGCTCTGATGTCCGCACCATTCATTACAACAGTTGTTGATGTCTTAGGTGTGCTGATTTATTTCAATATTGCTAAATCAGTCTTAGGGCTTTAGCATGCATGCTAAAGGGAACAGGGAACAGGGCACAGGGAACAGTCAACAGGCAACAAAAAACCATAATTTGTACTTAAAATTGTCGCAAATCGCTAAAATTAACTGTATTATTAAATTTATAATTAGGGCGAGCTGAATAAGTCGTAACCCTTGAGTTATTAAGGTTTTGAGGAGATACTCTTAAACCGTAATTAATCGGGATGAACCCGTACAAAACGGTCAAGGTGCAATTTATTGTTGCCTGAGGGAGGAGTGGTCATGCAGTAATTGGAGTTAAACCTGCCACTCGTCTTTCTAGCCCTCTAATCACAAACCGCCTTGTAAATAAAACTGACTTCTGCCATTTTCAGGAGTATCGGGGTTATTATCCAAACGAGCAACAGCTAATGGCTCAATCAAGATTTGACCTGCTGCCAATTCCCCTCGATCGGTTTGTCCCCACTCACGGAAGCGGGTTGGCTCAACCCAGTCAACCCCAGGCACTGCCATGGCTTGGTTAACAATTTGGCTAAGATAGACCGCTTGACCGAAGGTAAAATTGTCAGGATGGAAGAAACCCCGTTGACCGACCGCTAAGTCTGTGTTGCTGAAGGTTTCCATAAGCGATCGCTTCACACTGCTCTGGAAATAGTTAGGCAAGACATGTACTGTCAAAGCAATATCGAGATTAACAAAATAGGGAGCCTGGATTTCGATATCATGACCCATTAACCGATAGGGAGCCATAAAAGCCAGTAGCTCTTCCCTAAATTGGGCATCAATCGGTCTACCACTATACCGATCCACAACAATAAATACGCTATACCAACTCCCTGTCCAACGCAACTGAGCTGCTGCTTTTTGGACTTCTGGATGACGCTGGATGGTAGTGGCATAGTCGGATTCGGTCACGCAGCGTTCAGGGGTTCGGAAGGCTTGGGGAGCGTATAACCGTGCTTGCTCAATCGGTTCCGGGTCAATTCCCCCTTGAGCTGCGATAGGATTCCTTACTCCAGTCACCTGTTTGACCAATTCCGCATAGGCATCACTAGTGACTGGTTCCAGATGAGCGATCGCATCAAGTCCCACATTACCCACCAAACCATTACCAATCCGGTAGCTGGTCATCAGCTGGGAATCTGGACTAGGTTGCTTGCCTTGAACACTATCACCAAAGCGCAGATAAGCAGTGCCATCACTCTCCATTTCCACCACAAAATCCGCCGCAAATCGGTCACTATTCAATAGGTCACGCTGCACCAACCAGGTTTCACCAGTATCCGATTGTAAACTGATCTGAGGCACTGCCGAACGGGGGTCTTGAACAACCGTTGTTGCCACCGCTTCCAGAATTGCTTGCTGGTGGTTGTAAGGCACACTGTGGGTGAGACCAGTGCGAGACAACTTGGGACGATAACGACCAATGGTTGGGATAGTGGGCAGTATCTCTGTCCCCTCTTTAGGATAAGGCTCGCCATGGTCAGCCAAAACAATATTCCCCCGAGCCACTGTGATATCTGTGATTGGGCCAGTGCTACTCAGAGTTGCTAGCCATAGTTGGTAAGGCAGAGCATCCTGGGGGTGCCATTCAATCTCAGTAATATCTACTGGCTGATCAGTTGGGGGATGATGAAATTGACCACCAAGGGGGTCTTCTGTGGGAGTTACCTTAGTTAACCGTACTGGATGACGGTTTTGGGGGTTAGCCCCAGCCCTTAAACCAGTGTTTGGGTCTCTTACCTCTTCAAAGATCAACACATCCCCTGGTTGCAAAGCCAGATGTCCCATTAATGTTGCTTTGGTCTCTTGCTTCGACAGAAACCATTCCCTTGCTCCCCAGGTATAAAATTTAATCTCATTGTGGGCAGCAAATAGTTCCTGGGAATGTAGGGTTTGAAAGGTTTTTGCCCCTTGAGCCAAGACCTCACTCTTAGCAGAAGAATTAGGATCGATTACCGACCCTTGACCAGAAACATGGGTTAGTAGAAGAGTTCCTTGTTCTAGAAGAGTTCCAATGTCTCCAAGAGTTCCGTTTTCTAGCAGCCCCTCATTAACATTTACTGCTACCTGCACCCAGACTCTAGCATTGCAGCCCTCGTGCAACACGTAATCTACCAGCCTGCCGTGGCGGCGTACAGACGTGCGGCGGCGAGCTGTACCAAGGTAGGCTTCAGTAGCTACAGCATCCTGATAGTAACTGAGGTAGTCAGCAGAGTAGGCCAATACTTCCACCAGCGCAATCCCTAAATCCGCAGGATTTCGCTCTAGCCATTGAGGCATCACTTCCGACAAGCGGTTGAGCATTAATTGCCGAAAGCTGCTATAGTCTTTAGCTAAGTAATCTATCTCCGGTACCGACAGGGTTTCTATATCACTTGAGGATACTGGCTGGGGGTCAAAGGTAACTTGGTCTGGACGTTTGAAGGAAAAATTGACCCGCTCAAAAAACGGATCGAGGTTGCTAATATTAACCAGTTGTAGCGTATAGGTAGATAAATCACTAACCTGGGACTTAGTAGGAGCTTTGTATTCCACCAACAGCGTCAGCACATTCCCACTAGGTGGTTGGATTTCCAGGAGCCTAACATCAGTAGTTGTAACCGCCGTACCTCTAGTGATGCGAATATTTCTAGAGGTCAGGTTTGAGAGCACTTCCTGGGTTGCTTGTGTGGAAGCTGGTACAAAATGAAGCTTTAGCGCCCACTTATTCGGTTCATTCGGTGTCTGTTGTGATTCCACCTGAATGTAATCCAGCCCGATCTGTTTAGTTTGACGACTAAGAGCGATCCGGCGTTGGTGTCGGAACATGTGTTCAGCTGTTACCAAGTCTGTCATATCACAAACCTCGCTCAAACTCAGTTACCTGACGCTGTTGATTACGCCGAATCACATACTGCACTGTGACTCGCAATTTAGTATCTTCACTCTCCACTTGCACCCTCTCGACTTGAATTAACTCCCCTAACCACTGCTGCAACGACCCTTGAACCAGAAACTGAACCGCAGTACTCAGTTCCTCACTATTCGGAGCAAAGACCAGCTGCATCAGACTGCAGCCCAAGGTAGGACGGTTGACCCGTTCTCCTGGGGACGTAAACAGTAATTGTTCCATCAGCTGAGGGATGTGTTCTTCAGAGGTAGCCTCTGCTGTCCGCCTCCGCCCATCGATTTGGAAAGGATAGCCTATCTCCATTGCTACATAGATAGCTCTGACCACAACTCATTCACTATAGCCTGCTCCCTAAGTGAGTTGATCTGGCTTCCCAGGTTGGGTTGAGTTGGGTTGAACATAGTGAAACCCAACTCTGGCAAGGGTTTGGTTGGGTTTTGTTACTGCTCCAGGGCTCTCTAGGGAAAATCAAGGATTTTGGGAGTTTTCTGGAAAACTATTGAAGCGATCGCATTCACAAATCTTAATAATTTATCGACTACTTTGCTGCTATTTGGGGCTTGAATTGTGTTCTACAGGGTACCTAAATCAATTGTGATAATTTTTGATGCCATATTCCCTACTCCCGATTCCCTACTCCCTACTCCCTACTCCCTCAGGACTTACGCAAGCACGCTATATATAGCGTGCTTGCGTAAGTCCTGAGTATGATATGATGGTGAGGGGGTAACAAGCAGGTTAAAAACGGGTTGGGGTAAGCTTTTGAGCCATGCTATTCCAAAAAAGATTGGGTTAATTGACAGGTTAATTAACGCCTCTATTTGCGTACGCAAAGTCTTGAAACCTAATTTTTTCGTTGGTCAAGTTTAATTGGGATGGCCATCCCTGGGGACATCTTCTCAAAGGTAACCCAACTGAAACCCTTACTACACGCTTGCAGGAGAATTTTCACCCCCTCAGGAAACGATGGCTTTTACAGAATTGCAATTATGGGCAATAGTCCGGACATGAACTGTGATAAAGTATTGGTGATGATAGTTTACCATAAAATTGATTAATATGATCAATTATTTCTCCCATGTAAGTGTTGTAAAGACTCACAATAAAGGAAAAGGGGTTTTCGCAGATAAAAAATTCGATGTAGGGGAAATTGTTTTAGTAGGTAAGCCAGTTGCAAAGTCGCCAGAAAGGACTTGGCAGACTTTGCAAATGGACATAAATACTCATGTGAGAATGGATGAGCCTTTTGAGCTTGTAAATCATTCCTGTGATCCTAATTGTGGAATTAAATTGAATGAGTTCAATGGATACAGTCTAGTGGCAATGAAAGAGATTATCCAAGGAGAAGAAGTGACTTTTGATTATTGTATGTCTGAATGGATTTCAATTGCTGTGCCTAATTGTAATTGTCAAAGCAATATCTGTAGAGGCTCTATTAATGGTGGTAAATTTTTATCCGATCAGATTTTGGAGAAGTATCGAGGTTTCTTGGCTCCCTATTATGCAAAATTATTAGAGAAATAGGCAATGCTATAGCGTTTGTATATGGGTGAGTAAGGTTTAATCGGAGATGGTTGCTTATCACTAAATTTCCGGACATGATATTACCAACTAGAACCCTTACCACACAAAGCTTGCAGGCGAATTGTCGCCCCTTCAGGATGCGTTCCCGTAGCGTGGCCCAAAGGCCAAGGTCAATGGCAATACTATTCTATTAGTAGTCAACTGCTCTAAGACAGTATCGAAATAGTTGTTGATGACTTCGATTAGTGCGATGGGTAGCCAATTGCACTATTCTATTAGTAGTCAATTTTTCTAGGACAGTATCGGAATAGTTATTTATTACTGGGATTAGTTCGATGCTTACGCCATTCCAATTGGCTCTTATTAGTTAACTGCTGTAGGACAGTATCGGTATAGTTATTGATGACTGCGATAATAAATTCGATGCGATCGCTTTTAGCGGAAGCTGAGGCCTTTGGCCACGCGGGGCGCGTTCGCTTCATCGCGAAGCGTGACCATTCGCGTAGCGTGGCCCAAAAGCCAATCGATTAGTGCCTAATAGCAAGAGGATTGATTGAGGTAGGGTTTACCCTCAACCAAACAACCTTCAACCACACAACCTTCAACCACACAACCTTCAACCACACAACCTTCAACCAAACCACCTTTAACCAAACCACCTTGGCCTATTGGCCACGCTTCGCGAACAACCAAACAACTTTGGCCTATTGGCCACGCTTCGCGAACAACCAAACAAAGACAGATCACATTCCCTTAACCCGACCTGGCATCGGGATAACAGTAACTGGAGTACCCGTAGGTACACAAGTTGCCTGAGAATCTTGCAACAGCACTGGCATTCCCATCACCTTGACTCGCACTGAACCAGTAATCCAGGATGCAATCAAGCAAGGACCAACATTGGCCGGTGGAGGAGGATTGGCACAACCAGCCACCACATAGGTGGGAGCTTGGGTAAGCACTGGTTGACCCATTATTTTGACCCGGGGATTGGGAACCATCGGTTGGACTTGTCCGCCATGAGCACACAAGATTTTGTTAGCAAGAGATAACACAAAACCAGGCATTAAATCACCTCCAACGCGCCATTATTAATATTCACGCTAGCAGGTGAAAGTTTAACATTAGCAGCACCATTACTCAGTTCAATTCCCGAAGGAGCTAGCTTTACTGTTGCTGGAGAGTTACTAAGTTCGATTCCTGATGAGGATAGTTTGGCCGCTGCTGGAGAGTTATTAATCTCTACCCCTGATGAGGATAGTTTTATCACTGCTGGACTTTTACTTAATTGAATACTATCTTTGGCTAACTTACCAGTAGAGGAGCTATTTTTTAAATCAATACTGTCTTTAGTTAGCTTAATTTCAACCGCATCTTCTTTGATTTGAATATTATCAACAGCCAGGGTAACCGTAGACGCATCATTGCTTAACTCAATGGTTTCTGCTGTTAACTTCGCGATGGTTTTGCTATTGTTATTGATTTCAATCCCGTTATCATCAAACACTAAAGTCAGCGGATTAGATACCACTGGTTTAGCCACTTCAATGGTCAACCCTTTGGTAGTCCCAAAATTACTGAGAGTGAAGGTAATTCCATCAGTTTTAAAGACTTGCACTTTCTCTGGGTCAAGCACTTTCGCATTTGCCGGTAGCTCACCTTTGCCCCAGAAGCAACCAGTCCAAATCGGGTAATCGGGATCGCCTCCTTCAAATTCCACCCAGACATTTGCTCCCACTGGCGGAATCGCAAAAAAGCCGACATCAGCTCCAGCATAGGGAACACAGGGCATTGCCCAGCTTTGGCGACCGTCACCTAATACTGCTGGTACACTCACCTGTATCCGACCAAGGTACATCAGGTCTTTATTCCCAGTCACTGTGCCACGATATTTGCCAAAAAATTCTTTCATGGTACTACTGCTAACGTTGTCGAACCCAATCCTTCACGGGTTAGGACGAATTGCTGCTTATATTGTCCCGTTTGGAGCTGATGAGTCACACTTTTAACATAATAAAACCCATCATACTGATTGCCTACCCCTCGCACACCCACAAGAGCACCAGCTTGGAGGATACCGTTGTACTCTAGAGCATTCAAGGTCCCTTCCGCTACCACTACGTCATCTAAGGATGTATCGGTTATCCCTTGAGCAAACGCCTTAGCTTGAGATTCACTCAACCCCTGGATGGGTTTGGGAACCACTGTCCGAACTTGAGACTGTTTCAAGGCTGAGGTTTGGGCTAGGGGGAAAAGCTTACTAGAGGAAATGTCTAGGGATTTGACTTTGTTGGTATCCCGGTCTTGCACTTGTCCAGACACCGTAGTAGCGGCAAGGGCATTGTACTCGAAACTGATCGATTCCACATTAGTATTCGAGCCCATATTCACCGAAAGGGCAGACTGGGGTAATCCCAAGCGTTTCGGGGGTCCCCAATAGGCCGTGTTAGTTCCAGGTGCTGGTCCTGGAGTAATGTAGAAAACATAACCATGACGCCTTGCCATTTTCAGAAGGTAGTCCAAGTCAGTGCCATGCTGAACAGGGATGCGCTCCGTCGGTAAGGGAGGTTTGTCGGTCAGTGGCGGAATGACTTGGGGGATAAGACCATATTTGGCATAGCTAGCGATAATTTTATTAGCAATTATCGTTTCGTTCTGGGCTGGGTGCTCAACAATCTTTTCTTCTAAGTCCATCATCACGCTGACATCTTCCCCAGTCACCACGATGCTAGATTCCCCAGGATTATTACTGGGCAAGAGCTGCTGGTGAGTAATCACGCCATCCATCAACACCTGAGGCTTACCGTTGAAGATGACCACCAGAATTACTCGGTTGAAGGGTTTGAGCTCTCCACTTTTTAGCACAGGATAATCCCGCTCTACCAAACTGGCACTGCGACCAGCTCGAAAGCGCAGTTGAAAGCCAGAACGCTCTTGGGCAGAATGGGTAACTTCAACGTTAGCTAGGGATTCGATTAGCACCGAAGACGCTGGCTTGGGCACTGTTGAACCAATTAGTACCGTGAGTTGAATGCCTAATTTTACCATTGTACATTGGGTGAGGTACTTTCGTCTTTGGTTTTAGGGAGTCGGGAGTCGGGAGTCGGGAGTCGGGAATAGGGAATAGGGAGTCGGGAGTCGGGAATAGGGAACAGGGAACAGGGAACAGGGACATCTCCCCATCTCCCCATCTCCCCATCTCCCCATCTCCCCATCTCCCCATCTCCCCATCTCCCCACACTTCCCTCTCTGTCGGTATTTTCTACAACTGCGGCTGGGGAACTCTTAAGACTTTGCCTGGTTCTGCGGTGAGGTCAAAGGGATTCATGGTATTGTTGGCATCGCACACTTGCCAAAACTGTTCTGGATCACCGAGATTGCTGTCGGTAATTAGATCTAAGCGATCGCCTTCTGTAACGGTTACTTCTACAAGTAAGGACAAGGTTTCCCCCTGAGGTAGAAAGCGCCGACGCTTGTAGGAAATTACTCGATTATCTGAGCTGGTGAAGGTGGCTGTTTCTAGATTGTAGTAACGGCTAGTGGCTTGGAACATAGCTTCAAAACTTCCAATTTAAATGCATAATAGCTTAGCATTTCTCTAGCGATGCAGCGCCTTCATGCGGGGGTTTCCCCCACTCGCGCTTTGCATCAAGACATGGATTGAAAAAAAATACAGTTGTTTACATTACCCAGTCTTTTTGTCAAGTAGTTCATTTGTTCTGCCAATTTGACCTGCTCCCAAAACAGGCAGCATAAATTGCCGGGAGCAGGTCAAAGTTGCAGAACAACATATAAACTCTATACTATCAGAGCAAGCTAAAACCAATGAGGGGGCTATAGCTTTACTAAAAATGCTCTGCATAAGTGACCTGCTCCCATTCCGACTAACTATTACTGTGGGAAAATCTTAATGTCTACATCATCAGGGCCACCGTTGGCAAAAATGACCTTTGAAGATGGATGCTCACAGGTTGGATAGATATAATCTCTAGGTTCTAATTTATAAGCACCGCAGCCATGAAAAACAAAAACGGTTGAGCCCTCATCACCTTTGTCTACGAGATCGAAATCAAGTGGGCGATCTTGAATAACATTTATTTCCTTAGAGTCTTCAGCTTTTACGGTAAACCAACCGTATTCATAAACAACCTCTACCTCTTGAGGGGAGACATCTTGAGCATAAGCATGACCAACTTGTAAACTCAAGACCGCGACCAGGGCAAACACTATTGCCAACATGGCTTGCATAATACGTTTCATTTGTCTTTCCTTTTCCGTAATTGTCAGTTGTATTCGACAGTACTTAGGTTTGTTTATCAGTCTATTAATCGAGACTGATTTAACCGGTATTCGGACAAAAGTAATCCTACTAAGTGATTCAGTGACTTGGCTCCAATTGGCTAATTGCTTTAGCCTTCTACAGGGGAAAAGTCTCAGCTGACCTGGGAGCCACTGTCAACTATAGGTTAATTTATTTTTCCTTTAGTAGGTTACTACTAACTTGCCGGAGTGTCAACAAACTATGAATTAGTTTAAATTCAATTAAACTACTAAATAAAAACGTAACTTTAACAAAATTCGCTATCCATCCGGGATGGATAGCGAAACGATAACTTGCGACTCACAACGATTGAGGTTATAATTAAGATGGTTGCTGACCCGCCTGACCGACGAAAAGGCTACCTAAGAAAATGTCTAGATATCAAGCGCCTTGTTTTAGACCTATAGGTATACAAAGTAAAGCGCAGAGCTCAGGGAAGAGACTTGCCCCAGCTGGTTAGCCATCGAGCTCTAATTCCATGGTAAGTCTATCGTAAAAGTTATAGGTCTATAGAAGGCGGACGTCTGCCTGTGGACGCCTCGTCAACGACCAATTCTAGCTTGAGGCGCGACCCCGTAATTCAATTCGCCATTGGAAAGCGCGCCTTTGAGGCATCGGGGACGCGTGCGGGAAACCCGAAAGACGAATAAGACCCTCCCTGAACTGACCTGAGAGCGGGAAGCCCCAACCTCAGCGTTCGCGTAGCGTGACCAAAGGTCAAGCAGGTTGGGGTACTTCACAGTATCTAATCAGTACAGTTAATCACGATAAGTACAGCTTATTCTGACGTAAGTATTCAGCTTATGCGCTATGCGCACGCTACGCTCTTGGCTAATGGCTGACCGCTGACCGCTGAATGCTTACCTCAAAGCAATGGAATACTTCCTCCTAGTTAAAGCCTAGGCAATTCCCGGTAATTCCTGGGATTGCCGACTAGGATGCAGACTAAGGATTAACTTCCTACGTTGTTTTGGTCATGATACCCAGGGATGAACTTCAGTCCCTGGCTCTATCGTTAACCATTAAGGTGAAGGCAAATGTGTGGTTAGCCTAACAAGCCATTACAACCTTGTCGTTCGCGCAAGCGTGTGCGAAGCACTCGGAACACATTACCGAATTGAGATGCACTAAAAATGCAGAATTACGTTTTTGTTATTGACACAAACAAGCAACCGTTAAATCCCATTCCGCCGAAGAAAGCTCGCCGATTACTAGACAAAGGTAAAGCCGCTGTTTTTAGGATGTACCCGTTCACGATCATCTTGAAAACTGCGATTAAGAATGCAACCATCTCACCATGTCAAATAAAGATTGACCCTGGTAGTAAAATAACTGGATTTGCCTTAGTCCAAAATAATCAGGTGATCTGGGGAATGGAACTAGAACACAGAGGAGGATTAATCAAGAAAAAATTAGAGTCTAGAAGAGCTGTAAGGCGTGGAAAACGTAATCGTCACACCCGTTACAGGAAGCCAAGATTCCTCAATCGTAAACACTCAGAAAGCTGGCTCCCACCTAGCTTAGAGCACAGGATATTGACTATTGAAACCTGGGTGAAGCGACTAATTAAGTTTTGCCCGATTAATGAGATTTGGATCGAAAGAGTTAAATTTGATACCCAAAAAATGCAAAACCCTGAAATCAGTGGTGTTGAGTATCAGCAAGGGGAGCTAGCTGGATATGAGGTGAGAGAGTACTTACTCGAAAAATGGGGAAGGGAATGCACTTACTGCGGTAAGCAGTCCGTACCATTACAAATTGAACACATTCACCCAAAATGTAAAGGTGGAAGCGCTCGAGTGAGTAATCTTTGTTTGGCTTGCGAAAAGTGCAATCAACGTAAAGGTAACAAGCCAATAGAAGAGTTCTTAAAAAAGAAACCAAGTTTACTGCAAAAAATCAAAACTAAAGCTAAACAGCCACTGAGAGATGCCGCAGCGGTAAACGCGACTCGGAACAAGTTGGTAAAAGTGCTTAAAAACATCAAACCCATAATCACAGGAACGGGAGCACAAACCAAGTACAACCGGACAAAACTAGGTTTCTCCAAGGAGCACTGGATTGATGCCGCCTGTGTCGGAGATATTGAGACCTTGGTCTTGAGAGTTTATCAGCCATTGTTAGTTACCTGTAAAGGTCAAGGAGGTAGACAAAAAGCAGCACTAAACAAGTACGGTTACCCGATTAGGCACAACCCATTAAAGCCTATTAAAGGTTGGGTAACTGGAGATATAGCTAAGCACCAAAAACTAGGAATAGGCAAAGTCACTCCTAGAACCAAAGGAAGCTTTGGATTTACCCCGTTAGGGATGAAAGGTTACAAAAGTTGTAAACCTCAAGATTTATCGGCGATACATCGAAAAGATGGATATACTTACAGCTTCTGCAAACATCTGCCGGAATCTACCGGACAATAGTCCTCCTAGACATTACCTGCTGCTCCCTTAGCAATACTGCTGACATTCTTAAGACTTTCCATGGTTGCCATCAGTTCTTTGCTAACTTGGTGAGCCATAAACAGAGCACCACCGAGGCTAGCCAGCTTCAGATCCTTGTAGCTGAGGACTTCTAGAGTAAGGTCAACATCAGCCCGAATCGGGTTAAGATTAACATCGTAAGCCAGTTCTTCAATATCCATACGATCTACCCGAACCGGTAGAATCCGATTACCCCCCCAGATAAATAGAGTTAGAGGAGCTTCCATCGCCACAATTTCCAGAGTTCCCGCTTTCGACATCGCGCTATTGGTCAAGACTGACAAGGTTTTGGGATACATTAGCATTTCCAGAGTTGCGATTTGGGGATGAATGCCCAAGGTAACCGCCATGGTATCCGCCTGCTCTAACCGGTCAGTGGCATCGATGGCCATTTTTAGACTAATGCTCTCTTTCGGAGGACCACTGATTCGTTTCGCTTCAGTCGGGTCTAGGTCAGATTTACCCTGTGCAGACAAATCCGCTCCTGCTGTCCGGGGCGTAAGCGATCGCGTCATCGTCTCGGGATTGTACTGAAAAAGAATCACACTAGCTAGGGGATTAGCAGGGTCTAGAGCGACTATTGCCCCTCTCAACAAACGAGGGGAAAGGGGAGATGTAGCCATGAAATCTTTTTGGTTAATAAACTGCTGATATCAAGTCTGTTTGAATACTTATTCTTGAGCTAACTCATCAATTGTTAATTGTTAATTCTTAATTGTCAATGGTTAAAGTGAATATAGCAAGGGAGCAGGGAGCAGGGAGCAGGGAGCAGGGAAGAGAGAAGAGGGAACAGGGAATAGGGAACAGGGAATAGGGAATAGGGAATAGGGAATAGGGAATAGGGAATAGCAATGCGCTGCATCAAGAGGTGCGACCCGTGGGTAATTTAATTCTTAATGGTAAGAGCGCACCTAACTTCGACTTACTCGTAGATGTTTCATTCCGCCATACCTCTATAAATAGCCTGAGCAATTTCCTTACCCATGTCTGTGGAATTGTGGGTTTTAGTTAAGTTTAAATTCACTGGTACAGTAGGAATATTGGTAGTATCTTGCCAATTTCGAGGTAGTCCCTTCACCTTAAGCAAACGGGATAATTCGGCTTCCACCGCTGTTTGTAAGCGTACCCGATCTAGTCTATTCAAGTCAATTCCTTCTAAGCTTAGCTCTGGGATTTTAATAGTAATGTTCATATTAAGGAAAGGGAGTAGGGAGTAGGGAGTAGGGAGTAGGGAGTAGGGAGTAGGGAGTAGGGAGTAGGGAGTAGTAAGTAGGAGAGCCTGTTTACTTAATTACTATTAGAAACGCTATAGGATAACCGCTATAATAATTAGCCCCAATTCTCAAAACTTGCTTCTTGCCTGAACCGACGTTCAACACTTTTGCTATCCTAGCTTATCCTAACTCTATTAAATAACTCTGTCAAATAGAGCTATAATTTTTCACTTAATTTTTAAAAAAATACTGTTTTCGACAACAAAAATCCAATATCGTTTATTACCTACTCCCGATTCCCGATTCCCGATTCCCGATTCCCGATTCCCGATTCCCTGTTCCCTACAAATCCAGACTTTATAATTATTAGTCTTACCAAATTTTCAATTATTAATAAATATTACAATAATTTAAATAACTTGCATAAAGTAAATTTAAGTGTTTCAATGATTAATGAACACTAACGGACTAATTTTAAGGCGATGTACACCAATTTTATTGTTTCACCTTTTTTGAATCAATCTAGTGAACTAATTATTCCGGGTTCCCATGGATTTTATCCCTACCAAGAACCAATTAAACATACTTTGACTGGTTCTAAGCGGGCGATTTACATTACGATCAGGAATTTGCAGACTCTGGGCTATGCCACAGTCAGCGAGTGGAGTCCACTCCAACGGACTTACAATCCTGGGGAATACATTTGTATTTTGCAGCGCAATCTGATTCTGGATTAAGCTCATAACCTAGCTGGGGGGTCTTCCCCCTAGTGCCACAGTTAAGACTAGTTTATTGGTTGTGTACTATTCCTTGTTATGGGGGGGTAAGAGCCACCGAGGGGTTTAGCCTAAATTCCTCGTAAATAGAATTAATCAGTGGGTGATACATTGCCTTAAATTGGTTTACATTTGTAGTCATTGCCTTGAATTGGTTTACTTTTGTAGTCGTGGAAGTATTTTCCACGGCTATTTTTTTTGGTTTTGACTGTGGAAGCTGCTGTGGATAGTGTGGAATGTATTCTGGTGAAGGTCAGCATAGGTTAAGCATGGGTGAATGCCAGGAAAATAATTCACGGTATCTCAGTGCTGCAATGTTCTGGATGCGATGAAGCTTCGCTTCCGCTAAAAGCGATCGCGTTTGCAAGAATTAGCTCAAGAATTAGCACAAGATGAGTCGGTAGACCCAGAAGCGATCAGGCAAGGGGAAGCTGCCATGGCAGAAGCAGAAGCCAATCACCCCCGACCTGCGCTGAAATATCTTAGTGAATGCTTTAACTTATCCTTGTTTGAACAAACAAGCTACGCATTCCCCCACCTCTCTAGGATGGAGGGGGTTAAGGAGCAACCCATTTAGTTATCGAAGTCGGGGACATTATTGTTATCTTGTCGTATTATCTTTTGTCTGCTAAAATATTAACTGTAATAGAGTTTGTTAGGAAGCGTAAAAACGTCAGCCAAAATCATAAGAACTGACAAGTGGCGACTTAATCCAACCCCCAATCAAAAAGCAGGGGTAGGGTGGGCAAATTCTATACATTTGACCATTTCAACAGTGATCATGTCCATTTGCCCACCCTACAAGATCAAGACCTTGAGGGGTAGGGTGGGCAAATAATCAGAATTTGACCATTTCAACAGTGATCATGTCCATTTGCCCACCCTACAAGATCAAGACCTTGAGGGGTAGGGTGGGCAAATTCTATACATTTGACAATTTCAACAGTGATCATGTCCATTTGCCCACCCTACAAGATATCCCCATCGGTGTTATGATTCAATTATCCCCATTAAATCGTACTATTTACAGCAACAATGTCAAGGGAAAATATAGCAACCGTTGTTAAAATTATAGAATCTCTACCTGAGGCACAGCAGGAGCGAGTTATTGAGCATTTACGGGAATATATTGCTGATATTGAAGATGAATTACAGTGGGATGAATCTTTTCGGAAAACACAAACTAAGTTAGTAGAAGTAGCGAGACTTGCGAAACAACAAATTGCTCAAGGACAGGGGCAAGCAATGGATTATGATAAGTTATGAAGTCTGCTACCTTACCATCTTTTTGGTCAAACTATTATGATCTTCCTTTAGAAGTCCGTCAAGCAGCAAAAAAAGCTTATCAGTTATGGTCAAATAATCCTTTTCATCCTTCCCTACATTTTAAATGTATTAATCGTGATGAGGATATTTGGTCAGTTAGAATTACTAAAAACTATCGTGCTATTGGAATTTTGGAAAAGGATCAGGTTACATGGTTTTGGATCGGTAGTCATGATAAGTATGAGGCGTTTTTTGGATAAATTAGAGCTTAAGGAGTGGCGCTCGCTTTTGTCGGGTGGGCAAATTGGGAATAATTTATAATCAAAGACTAAAATTTTGTCCACCTATCTGACTACAAGATCAGCGTACGCACTGTAAGAGGTGTTTGGTGGGCAAATAATGAGAATTTGACCATTTCAACAGTGATCATGTCCATTTGCCCACCAAACAAGATTAGCGATCGCCTAAGCAACAGCAAAATCTGTGTATTGTCGCATTTTTGGCTCATGAAACGCTAAGACAATATCCTCTTTGGGAACTCCAGCACGGACAAGGTCGGTAGCAATTCCTTCTTCTGTCCAGTCTTCCTCAATCCAAAATTTTCCTTCTCGAAGACGAACATATACGGTCATTCCGGTAATTTTTTCTCCATTTTGCCATCCTAAATTCATCCAAATATAGTGACCATTTGCTTCATCCGCAATCAGAAAATTCTCAATCGCCTCCTGAGAACGTTTTTGACATAATTCGATATAGTCAGTTAATAGTTGTTTAATAATTTTGGGGTATTGGGCTAATTTATCCATTGTCTTACCTCTTCTAATTCAGTATCTACAATAATTAAGGGAAGTTGATGTCTAGTGACTATTAATTGAATCACATCTTGAGTAAAAAAGTTTTTGTAGGCAATGCTACTAATAGCTAGATAAAGTTTTCGTTCAGGTGCAGTTTCATCATGCAGTCGCTCATGGGGGAAACCCCCAAGACCGCGCTGCATCCAGAAGATAGCGATAGATATCATATTGACCAAGAGCTTCTTTTAAATCTTGCAATTTTGATGTACCGACAAAGCTTTTGACTTCAACCACAAGTTTTTGTTCATTTCGTTGAACCGCAATGGGCCGTTCAGCTCCTAGATCGGCATAGAGTTTTGTTTTTCTATATTCAATAATATAGGGATCGTCAGTGATTATCCATCCATCTTTAATCAGTGCATTTTTCACAGCATTATGAATAATATCCAGTTTCGGCATGATCAATGGGAGCAAAGTATAAGCTTTTGATAAAAGCTGAGCGTATTTTAATCTTAGCTCAACAACACACCATCATGAAATTAGGGTGTGTTAGCTCCCCAGTTGAGGCAAGGAATCCCAACAAATACTGGAAAAAGAGGGGATGGTTTTGGGTTTTGCTCTCCCATAGAATCGATCAGTTTTATCAAAACTATAGATTCCCTCAACCCAATCTACAAGATCGGCGATCGCACTACTCCCTACTCCCTACTCCCTACTCCCTTTGCTATAGATCACAAATAAGTTTAAAACCTATGGACAACAACACTAAACAAATTTACAATTATACAGTTCTTCTAGAAAAAGAATCAGAGGGAGGTTATCACGCTTTTTGTCCGATCCTAAAAGGTTGTCATTCTCAAGGAGATTCTTTTGAAGAAGCGATCGATAATATTACAGAAGCTATTGAGTTATATATTGAAAGTTTAAAGGCTGATAATCTACCAATTCCTAGAGAAGATTTAATTGTGAAGCCATTAAATATCTTGGCATGAGTAATTTTCCCAGTGTCAAACCTAAAGCGATTGACCTACGGTCACGCTACGCGAACGCATTTAGAGAAGGGTTTGGTGGGCAAATTCTGATCATTTGACAAGTTGATCACGAATCATGTCCATTTGCCCACCCTACAAGATTAGCTCCCCATCACCCCATCACCCCATCACCCCATCTCCCCCCACTCCCCATCACCCGCTCACCGTCAGCTTCTCGGTCGAGTAAAAAACAGGAGGTGTAACTGTCCGATTCACCAGTAAGCTGTCAACTCCATCCACCCGCAGGCGCACCCAGTAATCCCCAGCAGCAATACCGGTGATATCAAAAACGAGGCTATTGGTCTTCTGGTCTGGTGATGGGTCAGAAGAAGTAGTTGTAACTGATGGCAAAAATTCCGACAAGGGTAACAATTCGCGATCGCTTAACAAAAACCCTACCTGTTGTCCTAGGGTTACTAATGAATTGTCTGGCTTCCCTAACCATACCGGTGGATTACAGGTCAAAGTCAACTGCTGCTGGTTTCCGGTAGCTGTAGATATAGTCATTTCCTCGATCTTAGGGGCTAGGGAAAAGGACAGAGCATTAGTCACTTGTTGCTTGCCATTGCGCTTAACCCCAACTGTTACTGTATAAAACCCAGCCAACCATTGATTACCATCAACAGGAAGCTCAACTTCCAGGGTGGTAGCTGTAGCCCCTGGCTTCGGTGTAAGTTGAATTGCCTGGCTGAGGCGGGGATGCCTAAACTCTACCACTATAGTCTCTTCACTATCTAAGTGATGACCACGCAGAGTTAAGTTCTCACCCAAACGAAGGGATGGCTGTTGATTGGGAGTTTGCAGGGTTTCTAGGGTAGGAAAGGAAGAGGTTAAGTCAGGTTGAATGGCAATGCCACTATCACGACCGTTGTTTAGGTTTGGTTCGCCACGGCTTAAGACCGGCAGAGGAGCTTTCACCGCCTGAGCGCTTTCAATTAATACTACGGAAACCTGATAGGCCGCAGAAATCCGATACTGAGTTTGAAAGGTACCCCACAGTTTTGATACTTCTTCTAGGGATAGGGTGATCGGGGTAATGCTAATCCGTTCTACTTGATTGTGCAAGTCACTATCGGGCAATACTCCTTCAATTTGCTTAGGATGGAGCAAGGCATTATCGTGTAGGATACGCATTGCTATTCCTAACAGGCGGTGGTCTTCGATATCGTTATCCTTGCCATAAGCAGTAATCAAGTAATAGAGGTTCAAGGCCAAGGGCGGTTTACTGGTTTCCCCTGGCTTGACCCGATTCGGCATATCTAAATTGCGCCAAGCCGCGTTAGCTAAGCTTTGGTAGAGAAAGATATTAATCTTTTTTTGAGTATTGCCGTTTCCTCCAGCTTTATCCAGGGGCTGAGTGCTTACCTCTGCACCGGCGTCTTCCTGTTCGATGCCTTGCCTGATCAGTTTTTGCAAGGTTTTGGTAACTGCTGCGATCGCAAGAGCATTGCTCATCACCTTCCTCCATTACGGTGTTTCAGGTAATCCTTGAGAGATAGGCTCGAAGCCCTATTTATAGAACGAGTACGACGTGGTGGTGCTGGTGGCTTACTAGCCCGTACGTCTATAGAACCGATGGTTACTTGGATAGTCGGTTTGCTTTGGGATGATGCTTTTCGCGGTAGGGTTGGAGGATGTTCACTGTTGACTGTTGATGCTTCTATTATTTCTGAATTAAATTGATTTGAATTAACCTCAGCAGCTAGTTGGTTTCCTTGATTCGGTAACCCAAGATCGGAGTGTTGATGATAGGGAGCCTTTTGCTGTGGAACCAAAGGGAATTCTGCTGTAGTCGGTCTTGGTTGATTGCTGTTACTGCTGCTATCGGTATAGTTAGGATTAATCCCTTGTGGTATCAAGGATTGCTGGTAATTAGCGCTATTTGTCTGATTAGTGATCTTATTGTTAGTGCTGCTATCGGTATAGTTAGGAGCAATCCCTTGTGGTATCAAGGATTGGGAGTAATTAAGGCTAGTTGGATGATGCCCTATCTTATTATTACTATTGCTATCGGTATAGTTAGGATTAATCCCTGATGGTAGTTTCGATTGGTAATAGTTATCCCTAGTTGGATTATCACTTATCTTGTTGCTGCTGCTATCGGTATAGTTAGGAGTAATCTCTGGTGATAGCTTCGATTGGGAATGGTTATCCCTAGTCGGATGATTAGTTATCTTGCTCAACGTGCTGCTATCGGTATAGTTAGGAGTAATCCCTGATGGTATCAAGGATTGTTGGTAATTAGGGCTATCTGTCTGATTAGTTATTTTGTTGTTAGTGCTGCTATCGATAGATTCAGTCCTTGGTGATATCAAGGATTGTTGGTAATTAGGGCTATCTGTCTGATTAGTTATTTTGTTGTTAGTGCTGCTATCGGTATAGTTAGGATTAATCCCTTGTGGTATCAATGATTGCTGGTAGTTATCGCTAGTTAGATCATTACTTATCTTATCGTTAGTGCTGCTATCGGTATAGTTAGGATTAATCCCTTGTGGTATCAATGATTGCTGGTAGCGATCGCTAGTTATCTTGTTATTTATATTATTAGTTATTTGGCTCAACTTGCTACTATCGGTAGAGTTAGCAGTCATCCGTTGTGATCGCAAAGATTGTTGGTAATTAGGGCTAGTGGGATGAGCACTTATCTTGTTGCTGCTGCTCTCGGTATAGTTAGGAGTAATCTCTGGTGATAGCTTCGATTGCTGGTAATTAGGGCTATCTGTCTGATTATTTATCTTGCTGTTATTCTTGCTATCGATAGATTCAGCAGTCATCCGTTGTGATCTCAAAGATTGCTGGTAGTTAGCGCTATCTGGATGATGAGCTATCTTGTTGTTATTCTTGCTATCGATTGATTCAGTAGTCATCCCTGATGATATCAAGGATTGGGATTTGCGATCGCTATTTGCTTGATTAGTTATCTTACTGTTACTGCTGTTATCGATCAATTCAGCAGTCATCCCTTCCGATATCTGCGATTGCTGATAATTAGCCCTATCTGGATGATCAGCTATCTTATTGTTATTCTTGCTCTCGGTATAGTTAGGAGTAATCTCTGATGATAGCTTCGATTGCTGATAATTAGCCTTATCTGTCTGAGCAGCTATCTTATTGCTACTGCTGCTCTCGGTATAGTTAGGAGTAATCTCTGATGATAGCTTCGATTGTTGATAGTTATCCCTAGTGGGATTATCACTTATCTTATTGTTAGTGCTGCTCTCGGTATAGTTAGGAGCAATCCCTGATGATATCGATGATTGTTGGTAATTAGGGCTAATGGGATTATCACTTATCTTGTTGCTACTGCTCTCGGTATAGTTAGGAGTAATCTCTGGTGATAGCAAAGATTGTTGGTAGTTAGCGCTATCTGGATGATTATTTATCTTATCGTTAATGCTGCTATCGATTTCAGCAGCAATTGGTGCTATCAAAGATTGCTGGTAATTAGGGCTAGTGGGATGAGCACTTATCTTGTTGCTGCTGCTGCTATCGGTATAGTTAGGAGCAATCTCTGATGATAGCTTCGATTGCTGGTAGTTAGCGCTATCTGGATGATTATTTATCTTATCGTTAATGCTGCTATCGATTTCAGCAGCAATTGATGCTATCAAAGATTGTTGGTAGTTATCCCTAGTGGGATTATCACTTATCTTATTGTTAGTGCTGCTCTCGGTATAGTTAGGAGTAATCTCTGGTGATATCGATGATTGTTGGTAATTAGGGCTAGTGGGATTATCACTTATCTTGTTGCTACTGCTCTCGGTATAGTTAGGAGTAATCTCTGGTGATAGCAAAGATTGTTGGTAGTTAGCGCTATCTGGATGATTATTTATCTTATCGTTAATGCTGCTATCGATTTCAGCAGCAATTGGTGCTATCAAAGATTGCTGGTAATTAGGGCTAGTGGGATGAGCACTTATCTTGTTGCTGCTGCTGCTATCGGTATAGTTAGGAGTAATCTCTGGTGATAGCTTCGATTGTTGATAGTTATCCCTAGTGGGATTATCACTTATCTTATTGTTAGTGCTGCTCTCGGTATAGTTAGGAGCAATCCCTGATGCTATCAAAGATTGCTGGGAATTAGGGCTAATGGGATTATCACTTATCTTATTGCTGCTGCTATCGGTATAGTTAGGAGTAATCTCTGGTGATAGCTTCGATTGTTGGTAGTTAGCGCTATCTGGATGATTATTTATCTTATCGTTAGTGCTGCTATCGATTTCAGCAGCAATTGGTGCTATCAAAGATTGCTGGTAATTAGGGCTAGTGGGATGAGCACTTATCTTGTTGCTACTGCTCTCGGTATAGTTAGGAGTAATCTCTG
>NZ_JAAHHZ010000010.1:142929-147827 GCF_010672005.1 Moorena sp. SIO4A5
TTATCGTTAGTGCTGCTATCGATTTCAGCAGCAATTGGTGCTATCAAAGATTGCTGGTAATTAGGGCTAGTGGGATGAGCACTTATCTTGTTGCTACTGCTCTCGGTATAGTTAGGAGTAATCTCTGGTGATAGCAAAGATTGCTGATAATTATCCCTAGTTGGATTATCACTTATTTTATTGTCAGTGCTGCTATCGGTATAGTTAAGATTAATCCCTGATGATAGCAAGGATTCGGAGTAGTTAGGGCTAGTGAGATGATTACTTATCTGGTTAGTTATCTTATTTATCGGTTGCTCATCCTCAGCCAAAGGTATTTCCCTTAGCTGGTCTTGCTGTTGAGGATAGGATGCTTCTAAATTAGCTTGCCCCTCTGGCAGACTCTGTTCAACTAACTCTGCCGATGACTCCAACAGTGAAACTTCCCTATTGCCTATTGCCTGTTCCCCTTCTCTGTTCCCTGTTGCCTGTTCCCTTAGTGATTCAGATTCCTGTTCCCAAACTGAAGAATAGTCAGCAGCCATCATTAAATTGTTAGCATTGTTGGCAAACACCGAAGCAATCATCGGTTGCACCACTGGAGTTAACCCTAAAGTACGCCTAGCCAGGCCAGTAAGAAAGTCAGCCATTAGTCAATCAATTCCAAATAAAACTGTCGTCGTACTGTACTCATAGATAGGATATCTGCCTCTCGCCACCCATAGAAACGAGCCAGTCGATGCACCTGTCTGAGTAAGCGCTTGGCCTGAGCACTAAGTTCGATCCAGAAAAAGGAAACGATATCAAACAAAACCTGCCAGCCGTGACCACAAGCAGGACAATTGAGGTTTAACAACATTTCCCCCTGGGGGTCACATTCAGCTATTTGCTCTGCCAGTTGAGTCACTACTGACCTAGGCAAATCCTCATAGGCAACCCTCATCCCATCATAGCTAGCCTCTAGCAAACAGCGCTTTCCCAGAAATTTCGAGGCAGTAGTCTCATCGGTATAGTTTACAATCGTTGCTAAATCCCAACTGTTGGGCAAACGAAATTGTAACCTATACCCATTCACTGTAGTTTGATACTCTTGCTGCTTTGATTCAAAAGGGTCAACCAAGCGCATATCTCCTACATTCATCGTGAATTCCAGACGCTCACGACAATTGGGACATTCGGCAAAACTATTGAGTTTCGGTCCAAAGGTAATTTCCCTTAAACTCAACAGATATCCATCCCGTTGTCCAATACTAAGGGAAGCTAGCTCAACCGCCGACTTGTCGGGAAAAGCAAATCTTAGCAAGGTCAGCGCCCGGTCTAGAGGATGCTGAACTTGTCCAATTTCCCAACATTTTATAATCTTATCAGCGGATAGCGATCGCATAGAATTAAGAATTAAGAATTTAGAATTAAGAATTTAGAATTTAGAATTTAGAATTTAGTGCGTAGGGTGCGTTAGGGGCGGGCTCGCCCTGATGTTTAACCCCGAGGGCCAGTATTGGGATAGCCCGCACCGTAACGCACCACCAAGTTGAATTAAGAATTAAGAATTAAGAATTAAGAATTAAGAATTAAGAATTAAGAATTTTTGATAGTGACAGTGACGTAGTTTATAGTTACTATTATAGTACAGCATAGCGGAAATCAATATACCATTCAAAACGAGCAAAACTGTTATATATTAAACATGTAATAATTTTGAACTTTGAATTTTGAATTTTGAATTCCGCACAGCAGTACTAGTTAAATAAAAAAAACGCCAAAGGCGAACAATCAGCTAACCTTTAAGATTAGCTAGGTTCAGTGAAAGTAGGCTCTTCTGGCTCAGTCACTTCATAGTCACGTTCCCAACCCTCATTTTGCAGGGTAATGTTTTGAATGGCTACGGCATTGTCGTTAGCATCTAGGTCAGGCAGTGCCTCATATTCTGAGACCCAGCAACGATAAACTTTGTATGCGATCGCTACTTGTCCTGCCTCATTCATCAATTCGATGATAATGTCTTTGCGAAAGTCCTTCAGAGAGACTTCAGCACCTAAGCCAGAGCCGTAGTTCCAAACCTTGTTGGCCCATTTCTCAAACTCTGGGTCGTGGGTAACACCACGTTCTAGGGTAATCGCTTCATAATTAGTTTGTCCTGGTGACATGCGTTGGCTACTGGGGTCACCACCCTCACGGTGTTGAATCACTTCAGTGCTGCGTCTGAGAGCACCTACTCTGCTGACACCAGCTACATATCTGCCATCCCACTTGACCCGGAATTTGAAGGTTTTATAGGGGTCAAAACGCTGGGCATTAACACTAAATTGAGCCATATTTCCTCCTAATTATGCTTATCCCAAATTGCTTTGATACTTGGTATTAACTGTCTTAAATCAATTAATTCCAGGGATGTCTTCGGAGATGTCCAGAGCAGAGCCTATAAATCTCCTGATCTCCCCGTCTTTTGATCACAATTTGGTATTAGGCACCACTTTGTCCAGCTAGCTGCTGGAACTTAATAATTACAAATTCCGCTGGTTTCAAGGGAGCAAAACCCACCATGATATTCACAATTCCCAGATTGATATCATCCTGGGTAGTAGTTTCCTTATCACATTTGACGAAATAGGCTTCCGCAGGGGACTTACCTTGGAAGGCTCCCTGACGAAATAGATTGTTCATAAACGCGCCTAGATTTAGTCGAATCTGAGACCAAAGGGGTTCATCGTTCGGTTCAAATACTACCCATTGGGTACCACGGTAAAGGCTTTCTTGTAGGTAAAGGGCTAGCCTGCGCACGGGGATATACTTCCACTCCGAAGCCAGACGGTCATCACCAACCCGTGTCCGTGAGCCCCAGATTACCCGACCTGCTGCTGGCATTGTGCGCAAACAGTTAATCCCAAGCTGGTTCAACTCACCATTTTCCGCATCAGTTAGGGAAACACTCAACTGTGGCACTCCCACTAGGGTTGCTTCCAAACCAGCCGGTGCTTTCCAAATCCCTCGGTCACCATCTGTACGAGAAAAGACCCCGGCCACGGTGCCACAGGGCACAAACTCTTCCACTTGATTATCTTTAAGGGGGTTCGCCTGTTTCAGACGTGGGAAGAAAATGGCGGCATTTTCACTGGTACTGCCTACCTCGGATTTAATCCCAGTTTTGGCTTTATCCTTATCAGTCCAAGTGCTAGGAGGATCAATCAACAGCATCGCCCGTCGTTTTTGACAATAAGCGATCGCTGCATCAATCAAGCTGGCATCCACATCATTAGTGCTGTTGTAGGGAGGGATGCAAAGCAAGCTAAACAGGTCTGCTTGTTCAAGGGCATACAATCCTGTTTTGTTGGCTTCAGTGCCTGAGCCAGTAAAGTTAGCCTCCGTCAGAGCCTGACCATCACTTGCTTTATCAGCATCAGCTACCCCAGTTGACCGCTGAGCACTCTCGAAGGGGTCCTTTTTCAATTCTGCTTCAGCAGTTGCTTGTGCCTGTTTCTCAGCATCAGTTGCCCCAGGGGCGCTTCCCGTGGCAATAGCTTGATTGAGGGCAGCATCACTATCATCCGGTCGTTCCGCTGGCAGAGCACCAGATACCCGCACCAACTTAGATTGGTTTTTCAGAACGTTATCCACTTGGCGAGCATGTCCAGGCATCACCGAAACGTTGCGGAATGTTTCAATCTCACCGGTGCTGGTATCCTGAACCGATAGATTGAACAATTTTTCGCTTATTGCCTGTGCGTCACTCACCGCCAAGTCATGGTCAATCCTGGCTCGTAAATTATTCCCCCAGGCACCTTCGGAGGCAGCTTCTAGGGTCAGAGTATTGGGAGCACTACCTAGGGTCAAAGTTGCTAGTGATTTGGCCGGGTCAGCATCTGGTTGGTAAAGGCGCACAATCACCGCTTGGCTACCGCCATTGAGGTAGAAATCCCGTACAGCGAAACCGAGGGTACTATCTACCCACAATCCACCAAACCTGCGCTCAAAATCTCCGTAGCTGTTAATTAGCACAGCTTCATCCACAGGTCCTCTAAGAGCACGACCTATGAACGCCGTAATCGAAGTCGCAATTCCAGTGATTGTCCGGACTCCACTGGGAATTTCTTCGATGTAAACACCTGGATAAGTCGGTGTAATCGGCATGGTAACTTTTTCCTCTGAGTAATTACATCTGCCAGCTAATGCCACCCTAGAGGCGGTAGGGCGACACTCCTTTTTAGCTAATTAATGGATAGTGTGTCAAACTCCCACAGAAACAAATTATGCGATCGCATTAGGGAGTAGGGAGTAGGGAGTAGGGAGTAGGGAGTAGGGAGTAGGGAGTAGGGAGTAGGGAGTAGGGAGTAGGGAAATCAGAAGACGAACAGGTAAATGCGATTGGCCGTTCGCGAAGCGTTGGGCTTTGCCCGAAAGGTCACGCTTCGCGATTGGCCGTAGGCCACGCTACGCGATCGCATTAGGGAGTAGGGAGTAGGGAGTAGGGAGTAGGGAGTAGGGAAATCAGAAGACGAACAGGTAAATGCGATTGACCGTAGGTCACGTTACGCGATCGCTTTTCCTAATTGAGTAATCAATCCCTAGTCAACTGTACTCCCAAAATGGCAAACTAGGTGAGTTAATCAAGTCTGACATCGTTCCAAGCTGGGTATCGTTGATCATATAGCCATTGGCAGCAGATGATGTAACAAGGAAAATTCGATAACCTTAACCTTAATTGGCAATAATCAATAGCTTAGGTTAAAAGCCAACTATTCTACTCCCGACTCCCGACTCCCGTTCCCCTCCTGGGAGGGGAACGGGGTGGGTTCCGACTCCCGACTCCCGACTCCCGACTCCCGACTCCCGACTCCCGACTCCCTACTCCCTACTTCCTACTCCCTACTCCCTACTCCCTATTCCCTATTCCCTACTCCCTACTCCCTGTTCTGTTTCCT